>DATBID010000616.1:0-19060 GCA_036557125.1 Bryobacteraceae bacterium
AATGCACCCTCGGAAAAAGGACTGTTTGAGAAAGTAAAAGACTACTTCGTGTAGGTCACGCTGGAGGCTGAGCCGTGCCCAACTCGAGCATTCGCGAAACGATCCGTACCAAACGCGAGGAGATACTGGGCATTGCGGCGAAACACGGTGCCAGCCAAGTCCGGCTGATCGGATCGGTTGCCAGAGGCCAGGATCGCCCGGACAGTGATATCGATCTATTGGTCACCTGGAATGAAAATACGACTCTGCTCGACCATGCCGCTCTCATGCTGGAACTCGAGAATATTCTAGGCCGAAGGGTTGACATTGCCAGCGATGGTTGGGTTAAGCCCTCTATCTGCGAATCGGTTTACCGCGACGCCACGCCTATATGAGAAGTAACGCAGCGCCTTCAGGACATGATCGAGGCGTCCGTGAAGATCGTGCAAAAATCCGCATCCGCCTTCGCCATATTCCAATCCGATGAGATGCTGCAAGTCTGGACTATCCACCATCTTCAGGTGATCGGAGAGGCAGCTCGCAGCATCTCCGAATCCGTCAAGAAGCGCTATCCGGAAGTGCCATGGCCGCAGATTGCTGCTCTCCGGAATATTTTGGTCCACGAATATTTCGGCCTGAATCTGCATCAGCTTTGGACGATGAGTCAAACCGACGTGCCCGAGCTTCAGAAGAAACTGGAAAGTATCCGGGACGATATGCATCGGAGCGGAGCGCCGTAGGCCAGCCAGATTATCAGTTCTCCGAAGGCCTCTCTACCTGTCAATCGCCAGCACGTCCGTTTGTGCCTTGGTGGTTTCCAGCTTCAATCCCAATTGCTGCTGAATCGCGGAGAACAGATCCGGCCCCCCGGGCAATCTGCCGATTATGCACACCATAAGCGAAAACCATCAGATCCCTCCCGGTCGTGTTCACGGTGATGACCTCCTTACCGCCGACGGAGAACATTTTCCCCCGGCCGGTTCGGGTCGCTGGGTTTGATCGTAGCTACTTCAAATACCGGACTGGCGTCCGGCGGGCATCATCTTTGGCGGGGGCGGCGGTTTGGGATTTCCCGGAACTGTTATCTTCACGCTTGAGCCCTGAACTGTTACGGCGCTGGCGGCAAAGCCCGGCCCCGGCTGGTCAATGCTGTACACCATCGCCTTTAACCCGCCTCCATCGGCCTTCGCGATCTTGAAGCATTTCTCCGTTGGAGCCTGGGACACAGCCAACTTGCCCTGCCACGTGCCTGTAATATCCTGAGCCATCAATGCCCCGTTCCCTTCCCGCGAATTTTGTCGGGCCTCGCGCCCGTTCCCCGGAACTTGTAAACCCGTTTTGCGTCTAAGAGTGAAACCGGCCCCGATTTGGTCCAGAGGAGGTTTGCGTGAGGTCCCTTTGGCAGGACATCGTTTACGGCTTCCGAATGCTTTTGAAGAAGCCGGGGTTCACGGCTATCGCCTGTCTCTCCCTGGCTCTGGGAATCGGCGCCAACACCGTCGTCTTCAGCCTGATTGACATGACGCTGCTCCGGCCGCTAGGTTTTCCCGATCCCGGCCGGCTGGTAGTTATCTGGACCGTTCCGCTGCAGCACAAAGACCAGCAGAACGCCGTTAACGTCTCCAGCTATTTTTATTTCCGCGACAACAGCCACTCGTTCGAATCTCTGGGGGCGTTCAACGGTTCCATCCGAAACCTTGGCGCGGAAAAGGACGGCGCACCAGCGGAGCGGTTGAATGGAGAGACATTCACGCCCTCCATGTTTCATACGATCGGTGTCCAGCCGCACCTCGGCCGGATCTTCACAGACTCTGAGGATCAGGTTGACAACAACGCGCCGGTGGCACTGATCAGCGATCGCTTTTGGAAGGCCCATTTCAACAGAGACCCAAACGCCATAGGCAAAACCTTGATTCTCGACAAGGCGCCAACCACTGTCATCGGCATCATGCCGGCCGACTTCAGTTTTTTCGGGGACGATACCGACTTATGGGAGCCACAGCCGATCGGCCACTTGCAGGCCCAGAGCAAGCAAGGGTTCCTGGTAGCGGTCGGCCGGCTGAAGCAGGGGGTATCCATTCGACAGGCGCAGGCCGAAATCGACGGTTTAGCGGCGCAGCTTGCCTCAAGCGACCCCGAGCGCAACAAGGGGAACGGCGCGCTGGTGCAGTCTCTCCAGGAGGCCGCTTACGGCGGATTCCGTTCGCCCCTGTTGATACTGCAAGGCGCGGTGGCTTTCGTTCTGTTGATCGGTTGTGCAAACGTTGCCGGCCTACTGCTCGCGCGCGCAGCTTCGCGCCGCACTGAGGTAGCCATCCGTTCGGCGCTGGGAGCAGACCGCTGGCGTACGATCCGCCAGCTCGTGGCGGAGAATTTGCCACTGTCTGTGCTGGGCGGCATCGTGGGGATTTTCTTCTCCTGGGCCGGGTTAAAGGCGTTTGTGGCCGCAGCGCCGCCCAATTTTCCGAATGCCGGCCAAGTGACGCTGGATGCGAGAGTCCTGGGGTTTACTGCGCTGATCGTCATTCTGACTTCGGTCATCTTCGGTGTCGTGCCGGCCCTGCACGCGTCGAAGCCCGACCTGGTCAATTCGTTAAAGGAATCGGGTCGGGGCGGAACGGATAGCGTAGTCCGTCAACGTCTCCGCAGTGCGCTGGTGAGTGTCCAGATCGGGCTGGCGCTGGTGCTGTTGGTGGGCGCCGGACTCATGATCAACAGCTTTGTGCGGGTTCAGAAACAGGATCTCGGAGCGGACCCCAGTGGGCTGATCAGCTTTGATTTCCGCTTCCCACAAGCCGAAGCCATTAAGCCGTTCGGAAGATACCGGGGTGTGGGAGTGTGGGACGTAAGCCCCACAACCACGGTTGAATTCCAGCGCGTCCTGGAGCGGATGCAAGGTTTGCCCGGCGTTATTTCGGCTGCGGCGACTAGTGAGACGCCCATGGTGGGTGGCGGCATCAGCATGCCGTTTCTGATCGAGGGCCGGCCGGCGCCTCCGGCAAACAGCGACACAAGTCCCAGCTCCCAAGACCAGGGCCAGACAGCGCGCTACTTCGCGGTGACGCCCGGGTTCTTCCGCACCATGAAAATACCCATGCTGCGCGGCCGCGACTTTACCGAGCAGGACACAGCGGCGGCGCCTTCCGTCATCATCATTAATCAAACTTTGGCGCAACGTTTCTTTCCGAATGAAGATCCGATTGGAAAACGGCTGACGCTCGATTTCGTGCCGGATGAGAAGCCACGGCAGATCGCCGCGGTGGTTGGTGACGTGACGCTCAACCGGTTGCAACCGCGCAAGACACCCATTATCTATGTCCCGTATACACAACAGACGCCTCGCTGGATTGGCCCTTATTGGAACGATCGCGCGGGGATGTTCTTTATCCTCCGAACCTCGGGCAAGCCGGCGGCGATTGTTCCCGCGATGCGCAGGGCAGTGGCCGACGTGGATCCCAACAAGCCGGCCGGAAATATCCGAACGGTAGAAGAATATCTGGACCGGCAGGTTCGATACCTTCGCCTGTACATCTTGTTGCTCGGAATATTTGGCGGCATCGCGGCAGTTCTGGCGGCAATTGGAATTTATGGAGTGATGGCGTATTCCGTCGCGGAACGCACGCGTGAAATCGGTATCCGCATGGCCTTGGGGGCCGGCGGGCAGGATGTACTGGCGCTCGTCGCACGGCAAGCTCTGACGGTTATTTCGATCGGGTTAGTACTCGGCTTGACCGGGTCTTTTGCTCTGACGCGGTTAATCAGATCGGCGCTCGTAGGCGTGACCCCGACCGATCCGGCCACGTACATCGGCATTTCATTATTGCTAATCGCAGTAGCCGTGCTCGCCTGTTTGATTCCGAGCCGCCGTGCGATTTCGGTCGATCCAACGGTCGCCTTGCGCTATGAGTAAATTCACACCATCTCCGGACAGGTCCGCCGCATTTTCATCGTCCACCGCAGATAGCGGACGAGTTCCCGCCAATGATTGGCGGCGAACTTCCAGAACGCCGAAAATGTGATTCGCCCGGCGTGGATGCCCCAATAAGTCTCGATCCGCCAGCGCAGATAAGGACTGCGCCAAGGGCGAAGGCGATAGCCGCGAGTGATACGCCAGAGAAGCGCCAGCATTTATTTCAGCGAGCTGGTGTGCTGTTGATCGGATATACCTTGATCCGGCGTAGCGTAGTAGCCGCTACGCGTGCGGACGCTAGGGTTTCCGGGAGCCTTCACGGCGACTTTGATCTGCCGGTATGTCCCGTCCATCACTTGGTTCGAAGGCGAATAGATGATGGTGTATTGGTTGCGAATGTCGTGCGCCACCTGGTGCGCGATCCGTTCCACATCGGTCAGTTCTTTGGGGAAGAAGGCTTCGCCGCCGGTTGCATCGGCGAGGGCATTCAGTGCGCGCTCGGCGCGTTTCGCCTCGCGGCGCTCCTCTTCGCTCAGCAAGCCAACGGCGTAGATGAGCACACCGCTTTGCTGAGAGGCCTTTACCAAATTCTCGAGGCTGATCAGGCTGCTGTTGTCGTTGCCATCGGTGACCACCACTAGAACTTTCTTATCGCGGTGCGCCTTCTCTTTCTCGTGATCGATGGACATGCGGATGGCGTCGCGCATGGCCGTGCCGCCACGCGAATCGATGCGCGTCAGCGCTTCTTCCATTTCTTTGATGTCGCTGGTGAAGTCCTTGCCGTGCGGGAGGTCGTTGAAGGCTTCGTCGTTAAAGTTCACGACGAAGACTTCATCCTGAGGGTTGGAATCTTTGACCAACGCCAGAGCGGCGGCTTCGACTTTGGCGCGCTTATCGCGCATACTGCCGCTGTTATCGACGATGAGTCCCATGGAAACCGGCACATCCTCCCGTTTGAACTGCCGAATTTCCTGCTGCACGCCATTTTCGTAAACCGTGAAAGCATCCCGGGGCAGGTTGGTGACCAGGTGGCCGGCTTTGTCCACCACCGTGGCGTGTAGATCGACCACCCTGGTGTCGGCCCGAAAGACGGCGCCGCTATCCTCCGGTTTCGCTTCGGGTGAAGGAGTCTTGGCCTGCTGGCCCCGTAACGCGGGGCCAACGACGGAAGCGGCACTCAACAGTGCGGTGTAAAAGATCTTATTCGGACGGCGCATAATAGCCATGTCTCCAGAAAGCCCGGAGAGGAGGAAGTCCGCGCGGCTGGTTCAGCTTCACCTCGACTCGCCGGTATTTGCCATCGTGCTCCTGATTGTGCGGGGAGTACCCCAGTATATACTGGTTGCGCAATTCCACTCCGATTTTTGCTGCAATATCCGCCAACTCTGACAGGTTCTCGACTGCGTATTGCCGCCCTCCGGTTTGTTCGGCTATTTCGGTAAGGAGACCGGGGCCGGCCAACTCTTCCGGGGTCCGGGAGCGCGATCCGACCGGTTCATAGATTCCGATCGCATAGATTTGGACGTCCGCTTCTTTCACCAGGTTCTTAATTTCATTCTCCGTGTACCGGCTGCTGTTGTCGCCGCCATCGGTAATCAGCAGCAGTGCCTTGCGTGGGTTTTTGGCCTTCTTCATCTCGTGAAGGGCCAGATAAACAGCATCGAGCAGGGCAGTCCGGCCCTTGGATTGGGTAAACGCCAAGCGGTTCTGAATCTCTTCCAGATTGCGGGTAAACGGCTCCACGAGGCTGGCGGTGTCATTGAACTGTACCAGGAAGAATTCGTCTTCGGGATTGGCGGTGCGGAAAAACTGCGCTACTGCCAACCTCGATTTTTCGAGCTTGCTGCCCATGCTGCCGCTGCAATCGAACACCACGCCGATCGAAAGCGGAGCGTCTTCGCTCGCGAACTGGACAATCTCCTGTTCCTTTTTGTCTTCGAAAAGCTTGAAATTCTCTTTCTCCAAACCGGTCACGAAGCGATTGTAGGGATCGGTGACGGTGACCGGAATCAACACCAGGGTGCTATCGATCCGGATATCGGTGCGTGGCTTAGGCGAGGAGTCGGCCGAGGGCTTGGCGCGGGGCTCGATGGAAACTTTCGAATCACTCGCGGTTACCTGGGAATCACTGGCGTTTGCTTGGGCGCTGGGCGCGGAATCGGCGGCCCATAAGGCCGGAGTGAAGTCCCGCCCGGCAAACAAAAGAAGAGTACTGACAAGCAGCATCCGCCCCGATAGCTGCATGGCGGCTCCGGAACCTTTCTTCCCCAAGTCTAGCATAGGGGTTTTATGGTAAGATTTCTCGTGCCCCGAAAAATTCTGGGCGTTATTCCTGCAAGGTTTGCTTCCTCCCGCTTCCCCGGAAAAGTTCTCGCCGAAATTGCCGGAAAACCGATGTTGCAACATGTCTGGGAGCGTGCCTCAATGGCACGGTACCTCACGAGCATCCTGATTGCCACCGATGACGAGCGAGTGTACACAGCCGCGCGGAGCTTCGGCGCAGCCGCGCGCATGACCCGGTCCGATCACCTCTCCGGCACGGACAGGGTGGCCGAGGCGGCTTCCGCGGGTACCGCGGAGATGATTGTAAACATTCAGGCCGACGAGCCGCTGATTGACCCCGCGGCGATCGACGCGGCGATTCTGCCGCTGGTTCATGATTCCACCATCGAGATGGGCACGTTGATGAAGCGCATCGAAGATCCGGCCGAAATCGAAAGTCCCCACGTGGTAAAAGTAGTGACGAACAGCGAGGGGGATGCGATTTATTTTTCGCGCAGCCCCATTCCGTACATGCGTAACCGGGCCGAGTATTCCGTACCGCACTATAAACATATCGGCTTGTACGTTTACCGGCGGGATTTCTTACTCGGTTATTCCGCACTGCCGGTCGGCCCTTTGGAAAAGGCCGAACAATTGGAGCAGTTGCGGGCGCTGGAAAACGGATTCCGCATCAGGGTGGTGGAGACGGACAGCGAATCCCTGGGGGTAGACACACCCCAAGATTTGGCGCGAGTGTCGCGAATGTTCGAGTTTTCCATTGAGGGAGCGGGAGGGAATGGCTAAATTTATTTTTGTAACGGGTGGAGTGGTATCGTCGCTAGGCAAAGGGATCGCCGCGGCATCGATCGGTTGTCTGCTCGAAAGCCGCGGTCTAAAGGTTACCTGTCAGAAATTCGATCCTTATCTGAACGTGGACCCGGGCACGATGAGTCCTTTCCAGCATGGGGAGGTCTTTGTTACCGACGACGGGGCGGAAACGGACCTGGACCTGGGCCACTATGAGCGCTTCACGCACGCGCGGCTGACGCAGAGCAACAATCTGACGTCGGGCCGCATCTACGAGCAGATCATCGCCCGGGAGCGGCGCGGCGATTATCTCGGCAAGACCGTGCAGGTGATTCCGCACGTCACCAATGAAATCAAGGCGGCCATGCGGCGGGTGGCGCAGGACGTAGACGTGGTGATTGCGGAGATCGGCGGGACGGTAGGTGATATCGAATCCCTTCCATTCCTGGAAGCGATCCGCCAGATGCGCCACGAGCACGGGCGCGAAAATTGCATTTTCGTGCATGTGACGCTGGTGCCGTGGATCGCGGCTGCCCAGGAGCTCAAAACCAAACCGACGCAGCATAGTGTCAAAGAGCTGCGGGCCATCGGTATCCAGCCCGATGTGCTGCTGTGCCGCTCGGAGAGGTTCATTCCCCAGGAAATGAAGGAGAAAATCGCGCTCTTCTGCGACGTGGATGTGGAGGCCGTGATCACGGCGCGGGACGTGGCTTCGGTTTATGAGGTGCCCATCGTATTCGCGGGCGAGCGCGTAGACGAGATGATTCTCCGGCTGCTGAAGCTGGAAGCCGGCCCACGCGATCTCAGGCGCTGGTCGGAGATGGTTGAGCGGATGCAGCACCCGCGCGACGAAGTGACCATCGGGTTGGTGGGCAAGTACGTCGAATACGAGGATTCCTACAAGAGCCTGAAGGAGGCTCTGCTGCACGGCGGCCTGGCACACGCGCTGAAAGTGAATATCGAGTGGATCGAGGCAGAAGGGGTGGTAGGCCCCGGATGGGAGAAGCAGCTTGAGGGGTACGATGGCATTCTAGTGCCGGGCGGATTCGGCAAGCGTGGCATCGACGGGATGTTGAACGCCATTCGCTACGCCCGCGAGCGGAAGGTGCCGTACTTCGGAATCTGTCTCGGCATGCAGACGTTGGTGATTGAGTACGCGCGCAACGTGTGCGGCCTGGCGGATGCCGATTCGACGGAATTCAACCCGGCAACGCCCCACCGTGTCATCTTCAAGCTGCGCGAATTGAAAGGTGTGGATGAATTAGGCGGGACGATGCGGCTGGGCGGCTGGGCCTGCCGCTTGGCTGAGAATAGCTTCGCGTTGCGCGCCTATGGCGAACGTGAGATCAATGAACGGCACCGGCATCGCTACGAGTTCAACCGCGAATATGAAGAAATGCTGACGGCGGCGGGATTGCGCATCACCGGCGAGACTCCCGACGGTACGTATGTGGAGATCTGCGAAATCCCCGATCACCCCTGGTTCCTGGGCTGCCAGTTTCACCCGGAATTCAAATCGAAGCCGATGGAACCGCACCCGTTGTTTAAGGCATTCATCGGCGCGGCTTATGAGCACCGGCCGAGGCGGCTGGCGGAGGAAGAGAGAGGGGAAGCGGAGTACTCGCGGGTGCGGGGAAGGTAGGTAAAGTGGGGCGTCCCCGTGAGCTCTGGCTTAACGCGGATACCCTTTGAATTGCGTGTGTCTGACAGCATAGCGATTGTTCGCTCTCGCCTGGTTTGCTGGATAGACGCTTGAGACTCCCGGAAGCCTTGATTCTGTGCCTTCCAATTTCGTTCCAAGACTTACCGTTTGTGAGGCTGCGTAGGTTGCCGATCAATGCGGATGGGCGTTCGTTCGATGAAACCGCCGAACGCCTCTGATTTCCTTCTCGCGCCTTCGGGTCTCCGCGATATCGTAGGCGGACTGCATCCGCATGAGCGTGTCCATCTTTACGCCGAACGCCTTTTCGATGCGGAGGGCCATCTCGCCTGATAAATCGGCCTTGCCATTCAGCAAGCTGGAGAGGGCGGGGCGCGATACCTGAAGGGCCTTGGCCGCGTCGCTGACGGTCAAGCCTGCGGGTTCAATAATCTCCGTCCGGATGAAATCGCCGGGATGCGGTGGGTTCTTGATGGGCATGGCTCATTGCTCCTGTGCTAGTTGTAATCCTCTAAATTCACGTCACAGATTTGCGCCTCGTCGTCTATCCAGAACGTCAACCGACGGTTTCGCGTAACGCTTAAACTCCATGTGCCTTTGCGATCGCCGGTCAACGTGTGAGGCTTCCACGCGGTTAGCGCCCGCAACTCGTCGGCCTCCTGTATGGCATCGAGAAACGCAAACATCTTCCGCAGCTTGTTCGCAGTATCGGGCGGAACGCCTTTGGCGCTGTCGTCTTCATAGAGGCGTTTCAGGCCTTTGTGCGCGAAGCTGCGAATTTTCATTGTTAGTCTGTAGCCTGTAGCTTAACACTTATCAATAGGTTGCATGGGTAACCCCTGCTTGCGGCGAGCGTGAGGGTAGCACAGTCAACGGTTGCGAAGCGCTTTGCACTCTTTTTGGGGGCCCCCAGTGCAGCGGGGTGTATCCCGGCGCCTTTTCGACGGTGGCCCACGCTACGGCTCCGAGAGGCAGGATGCTTTTAATGAATGGTTACGAGGTCAACTATATCGCGGAGTTCACGGCGGTTGGCGGCAGCCATGATTTTGTTCGTAGCGAGGTCAACCGGATGCAGCATATAACCGAAGGTGTCGTCCTTCATCACTGGAAAAGAGCGGAACTCGCTGTCCACAACCCATTCAAGGTGCGTCTTGCCGGCGGGCCCGGTAACTTCCGCCGCATAGATCGCAGGTTCGCGCCGTACCCATCTGACGCTATACCCGGCTTGTTCAAGCGTCTCCGCATCGCCGGCGCCAGTGGCGGCGCGTTCCTCCCGGCCATGAAAAACATCGATGTCCCCGGAATAGCGCGACGCATCCGGTTCAACGCGCTGGCACCGGCGACGTAGCTTTCCGGGTCGCGGTTGCGAGGCGAGAATCCGGAGAATATCGGTCTGGATTTTATAGAGCGGCACGGCACGCTCTCTCGATCTGTTCCGCCAGCTTCCGGGCTTCGCTGTCGCCTTCGATGCGCAAGGGGCGGGGCAACGACAAGCGCGTCTTCCGGCCGGTTCCTCAAGCATGCGTTTGTTCCAAAGCGCATGCGCGCCGTATTCCGCGAAGGCGCGGCGGTGCAGGAGTGCGAAATCTTCCGGAGCAGGCAGCGGTTCGGCCATGGCGTTTCGGTTTTACCACAGGTCGCATGAGGCCGCAAATGTTGCGCAGTCACTATCTCCAATGGGACCCATTTGATATACCGTCCCCGCTCGGGGATCGATGAGAACCCGTCCCGTTTGCAGTTTGTCCGCTTCTGGTCCAACCAAATCCTGTTAATCTTGGTTTTTGCGCCGGCGAACTCATCGCCGCCTCTTCCAAGAATGTCGTTCGATTACTCCGCCTTCGGCCACTCCGCAACCCGTCGCCCGCTTGCGCTGATCGCCGGTCCATGCGTGATCGAAAGCGCCGCGCATGCGCACGAAATGGCGCGCGGGATTCGCGAAGCACTTGAGGGGGCGCCGTTCATTTTTAAGGCGTCCTTTGATAAAGCTAACCGCTCGAGCGGCGATTCTTACCGGGGGCCCGGCTTGCGAGATGGCTTGCGCATTCTGGGCGATATCAAATCGGAAAGTTTTCCCATTCTTACGGATATTCATGAGCCGGCCCAGGCCGAAGCGGCGGCGGAAGTGGCGGACATTTTGCAAATTCCGGCGCTGCTTTGTCGGCAGACGGATCTGCTGGTCGCCGCCGGGCGCACCGGACGGATCGTCAATATCAAGAAAGGCCAGTTCGTGGCGCCGCAGGATATTCACCGCGCGGCGGACAAGGTAGCTTCCACCGGCAACCGCCAAGTGATCCTGACTGAGCGGGGCACCTCGTTCGGCTATCACAACCTGGTGGTGGATATGCGCGGGCTGAAGGTCATGCGCGATGCCGGCTGGCCGGTTATCTTCGATGCCACGCACAGCGTCCAGCTTCCGGGCGCGGGCGGAAATGCCTCGGGCGGGCAGCCTGAATTCATCGAAACCTTGGCCCGCGCGGCGGTGGCTGCCGGAGTGGACGGCATCTTCGTGGAAGTGCACGATTGTCCGGAACGCGCTCTTTCCGATGGCCCAAACGCCCTCCGCTTGAATTTGCTTGCCGAATTCTGGCGGCGGCTGGTGGCGATCCATGAGTTGGTGCGGGAATGGACCAATTCGGGCTGCACGCTTGGCGCTCCCGGCGCGTCATAATATGTCGGATAGAGTTATGTGCAATTTGAGGAAACGCCGCGGCTTTTCGCTGATTGAGCTGCTGATCGTCATCGCGATTATTCTGATTATTGTTACCGTAGCGCTGCCGAAGCTGAATAACGCTACGCGCTACGCGCACGAGACGGCAGCCATTAAAGCCATCCAGACCATCCACACGATGCAGGTGCAATACAACTCGCAGTACGGGCACTACGCCACGTCGCTGGCCGAGCTGGGTCCGCCCGCCACCGGGAACGCAAACGCATCCGCCGCCGATCTGATCGATAGCGGCTTGGCCGCCGGCGAAAAGAGCGGCTATAAGTTTACCATGACGGGCAATCAGGCAGGCTACCAGATCAGCGCGGTGCCGACGGCATACGGCAATACAGGGAGCCGGACCTTCTTTTCCGATCAAAGCATGGTGATAAGAGAAAACGATGGGCAGGAACCCGCCACAGCCAGCAGTAAAGAAATGAAGTAAAATTTTGGAGCCGATAGCCCTCCTGAGCCTCCAAGCCTCCGTCCTTTTCCGTTACAATTTTCGGCAGGCTCCAAGTTTATGCATCCCAAACCTAGAGCAGTTCAACCTCCCGGAAACCCCATTGAACCCTCCGGAACGACGCGCCGCGGCTTTTACATGGTCGCGATTTATGGAATCTGGGCAATTATTTCGGCCGCCTTGGCCATTCCTGCCATCCTATATTTGTTGGTCCCGCCACGCATGCGGCGGCAGAGCGACTGGGTAGAGGCAGGCGATGTCAGCCAGCTTACTCCCGGCCAGCCAGTGGAAATGGCCTATCGCCGCACCCGCGTCGACGGCTGGAAAGTAACCAGCGAAAAAAGTACGGCCTGGGTGGTGAAGATGCCTGACAGCCAGATTGTGGCTTACTCTGCAAGCTGCACTCATCTCGGATGTCCGTACCATTGGGATCAAGCCAAAAACGAATTTGTCTGCCCCTGCCACAATTCGATATTCGCGCTGGATGGCAAGGTGCTCGATGGCCCTGCGCCGCGTCCGCTCGACCGGTATCAGACCAAAATTCAAGGCAAGCAATTACTGCTGGGCCCGGTGCGGCAGTCGGATCAAACCGCATGAAAAACCGTCTGGTAAACCTCGCCGAATGGGTTGACTCGCGCACCGGTCTCCCCACTACAATCAAGAAATTTCTTTACGAAGAGATTCCCGCTTCGAGCGGCTGGCACCAGGTGTTCGGCAGCGTGGCGTTGTTTCTCTTCCTCACCCAGGCATTCACCGGCGCGCTGCTGGCCTTCAACTATGCGCCTACGCCTGGCGATTCCTACAATAGCCTCCGCTACATCCTCACAGAGCTGACTGCGGGTAAGCTTATGCGCGGCCTGCACCACTGGGGCGCCAGCCTGATGATCGCCGTGGTGGTTCTCCACATGGTCCAGACTTTTCTTTGGGGCGCCTACAAGAAGCCGCGCGAAACCACCTGGATCGTAGGCGTGGTTCTGCTGCTTTTGACGCTGGCCTACGGGCTGACCGGATACCTGCTGCCATGGGATAACCGCTCTTACTGGGCGACCGTGGTGGCAACCAATATTGCCGCGTCGGCCCCGCTGGCAGGGCCTTATCTCACGCGTCTGCTCGGCGGGCAAGGCTCTATAGGTGTAGTGACCTTCGCGCGATTCTTCGGTCTCCACGTGCTCCTGCTGCCGCCGCTGACCGCGCTCCTGATCGGACTTCACGTTTTCCTGGTGCGCAAGCACGGTGTGGCGCCCGCGCCCGGCGATGAGTTGCTGCCCAAGAAGAAGTTTCATCCCGAGCAGGTCTTTAAAGATACCTGCGCGATCTTCGTAGTGTTTGCCATCCTCTTTACCATGGCCGTGGCCGTGCGGGTGCCGCTGGAGCAACTGGCCGATCCCACGAACCCTTCCACGACGCCGCGTCCCGAGTGGTATTTCCTTTTCCTATTCCAGATGCTCAAGTTTTTCGAGGGGCCGCTGGAGGTTGTCGGAACTATGGTTCTGCCGACGCTGGCGGTGCTGGCTCTGATCCTGGTGCCGTTCCTCGATCGCGGGCCAATAATGAAGGTAACGCGGCGGACTCTGGCAGCGGGGGTCGTGTTGCTGGCGGGGCTTGGGTGGAGTGGACTGACCGCCGCGGCGGTGATTGCCGACGCCAAGGAAAAGCCCGAGGCGGTGGCCATCGACTATTCGGCGCCCACAGACTGGATGCAACTCTCCCCGGAGGAGATGGCGGGCGTGGCGTACTTCCGGCAGGAGAATTGTTCGAGCTGTCATGCCGTTGGCGGCGAAGGCGGCTCCAATATCGGGCCGGATCTTGCACAAACCTCAATTCACCGCGACGCGGCATGGATGATTCAGCACTTCAAATCTCCCGCGGCCGTGCGGCCAGGTAGTTCGATGCCACCCATCTCGCTAGGCGATGCACAGTTGACTGAGCTGGCCGCCTTTCTTCTGAAGCTCAACCCGGACAACGCCACGGCGCTGCATGGCGCCCCCGATTTCGCAGTACTAGGCGCGGTGGTGTATCAGAACAATAAATGCGCCGAGTGCCACAAAGTGAATGGCGTAGGGGCTTCGGTGGGACCGCCGCTAAATGGACTCGCCCGCCGGCACAACCGGAGCTGGGTGGAGGAACATTTCGCGGACCCGCCCAAATACTCCCCCGGCAGCTTCATGCCGTCCTATCATTTTTCGCAGAAGGACCTGAACAATCTGACCTCGTACCTGTTCGCTTTGCCGGATTCGGCTACGCCTGCGGCGCCGGGCTTCTAAGAGGCCGTTACTGATGCCAGTCGAAGGCTGAGTCTGCTAGCCCTGGACCCCCGGGCGCTGCGATGATATACTCCCGCCCCAGACGTTAACAGTCGTACGGGGAGGAAGTATGAGATTTGTGTTGGCCGCGCTGCTGGCCTGCTCGCTCTGCGTCCCATGGTTGCCAGCTCAATCGGCCGGAACTGGGGCACTCACTGGAACAGTCACGGATTCATCGAACGCGGTGGTCCCAAACGTTACCGTCACCATAACCAATAGCGAAACCAACCAAGCCCGCACCACTCTGACCGGCGGAGATGGCATCTACAAATTCGCCCTCCTGCCGCCGGGAACCTATCAGGTGCGTTTCAATGCTACGGGCTTTCGCAGCGCGGAGGTGCCCTCGGTCACCGTGAACGTCACAGAGACTCCGGTGCTCGACCGCGTTCTCGAAGTCGGCACGCAATCCGAACAGATCGTTATCGAAGCCGAAGCCACCGTTCTGCAAACCCAGAATTCCACCCTTGGCACCGCCGTGGGATCGCAAACCGTCAACAGCCTCCCGCTCACTACCCGCAACTATACGCAGATCCTCAGCATGTCCGCGGGCGCCAACGTCAGTGTCAACAACGCCTCACTTCTCGGCAAAGGCTCCCAGGACGTCAGCGTCAATGGCGCCAACATCAACCAGAACAACTACCAGATGGATGGCGTCAACATCGATAATTTCGCCGGAACCGGCTTGGGCGCGGATTCCGGCATCTACGTGGGAATCGGAATTCCTAATCCGGATGCGCTCCAGGAATTCAAAATCCAGACTTCCACCTACGACGCCAGCTATGGCCGTAATCCCGGCGCGAACGTCAATGTCGTCACGAAGTCCGGCACCAATGCTTACCACGGGTCTCTGTTCGAATTCTTCCGCAATACCGATCTCAACGCGGTCGATTTCTTCCGCAATCGCTCTGGCGGCTCGCGGCAGGTCTTGAACCAGAACCAGTTCGGCGGAACCATCGGTATGCCCATCAAGAAGGACAAGCTGTTCTTCTTCTTCAGCTACCAGGAAAGCCGCCAGATCAACGGCGTCGGGACTCAAGGCTACTCCACTCCGACCTTGCCCCCGATCCCCTCCGGCGACCGCTCGAACACCGCCGCCTTCCAAGCCGCGCTGGGGGCCGCCATGTGTCCCGCCAATCATCCCGGAGACCCGCGCTACCAAACCGTCGCCGGCGGCCTCCAGGTGGCTTGCGACGGCTCCAACATCAATCCCGCGGCCATCGCCTATCTCCAAGCCAAATTGCCCAACGGCAACTACTATATTCCAGGCTCCGTCAACGGCTCGTTCCAGTTGACTCCCTTCAGCCTGCCCGCGCGCTTCACGGAGCATCAGGCCGTCGCCAATCTGGACTACCTGCTGAGCTCCAAAAACACCCTCGCCGCCCGCTTCTTCACTACTCAGGATCCCGAGTTGATCAGCTTCTCCAACGCCGGCCTCGTGGAATTGCCCGGCACTCCCTCCAACGGCCTTTATGCCAACACCAACGGCGTTCTGAAGCTGACCTCCGTCATCGGAAACAACATGGTCAACGAGGCGCGCGCCTCAATCCAGCGCAACCTCGCCGCGTTTCATAACACTGACCCGTTCACCAATGCGCAATTCGGCATCACTCCCATCAACCCCGCGATTCCCGTGGTCACTCCCATCACCATTGCCGGCCAGATGAACCTGGGCGGCGGCATCAGCGACGACGTCTTCGATCCCACCAACCAATTCCAAGTCTCCGACACGGTCTCCTGGTCCCACGACCGCCACACCCTTCGCGCCGGCTTCGAATTCGAGCACATCCAGTGGGATATCACTTTCAAGGGAATCGAACGCGGCCAATTGACGCTCCAGAGTTTTCCCGATTTCCTGATCGGCCGCGCAGGATGCGCGCCCGGTGATTCCTCCTGCAATGCTGCGAATCCGGGGAACACTACAGGGAGTCCCAACAGCAGCATCTCGCAATGTCTGTTCTGCGTGCGCAGCGGTCCCACCGGCATCGTGCACGGTTACCGCACCAACAATTACGATTGGTTCGTCCAGGACGATTTCAAAGCCACCTCCCGCCTGACCCTGAACATGGGGCTGCGCTGGGAATACGATGGAACTCTCGCCGATGTCTACGGCAACCTCACCAACGTCTGGACCAGCCAGCTACTGACTGTTCCAGTACCGCCCAGTTCGCCCGTCGCCACCGGCAACAGCCTCGTCGGCTACATCGTGCCCAGTAACTTTGCCAAGTTCTACGGACAGCCGCCCGCCGGCGTCTACCAAAGCAGCCGCACGTTGCCTGTCCAAAGCGGTCCTCCACTCAACAATTTCGGCCCTCGTTTCGGCTTTGCTTGGCAGCCGCTCTCGAGCGGCAAGCTCGTCATTCGCGGTGGCGTCGGCATGTTCTACGATCGCGTGGGCGGTAACCAGTTCGTGCACTCCGTCGAACAGGGCAACCCCTACGCCGTCACGCTGGACTATGGCGGCAGCGGCGCCAATCCCTTCAGCCTGCAAACACCCTTCCCTTCCACCCCGCTCGAATTTGTGCCGCGCTGGGTGAACTTTCAGAACCTTACTTACTCCAATCTGAACCTGCCATTCCTTCAGCAGGCGCTCCACACACCGCTCACCCGGCAATACAATCTCACCTTTCAATATGAGTTCGTGCCAGGTTGGGTGCTCGAACTGGGCTTCGTCGGCTCCAGCGGCATCAACCAGACCGATTACAACCACAACGAGAATGCCGCCAAGCTCGCCAGCCCCACCAATCCCGTAAACGGTATTACAACGAATACAGTCCAAAATGTTTTTCTGCGCGTCCCCTATCTCGGCTATCAGCCCGCCGGCCTGCAAGGCACCGGCTTCGATGGCATTTACAACTACAGCAGTCTCCAAGCAACGGTCCGCAAGCAACTCTCCCACGGCCTCACCTTCCAGGGCGCCTATACCTGGAGCAAAGATCTGTCGGACCTAGAAGGCTACGGCGCAAATTGGAACAACCCTAATGCTCTCGGGCAGCAATATGGCCCCGCCTACTTCAACCGGCCGCACCGCTTTGTCGTGAGCTATGGGTGGAGCCTGCCACTTGGCCGCCACGCCGGATTTGTGGGCAAGGTCGCGGAAGGTTGGACACTCTCCGGCGTCACTGTTGCGCAAGCCGGTACCCCGTTGACCTTCACCGACGCGAAGGCCGGGACGATCTACGGCATCTCCGGCACGAACTCCAACACGCCCGGCCTCACCAGCGTCACTTTCGGAGCCGTCAACTACGGAAGAGCTGAGATCTGCCCCGGCGCCACATACGGCTCGATTTCCACCTCGGCCGGCGTCGAATCACGCCTCGGCGGCGCCAGCGGCGGTCCTGGCTATTTCCACTCGACTGCATTCTGCCCCGCGCCGGTCATCGGCAACGGAACCGACTTCGGCGATTCCGGAGTGGGCATCGTCCGTGGCCCCGGCCAGTTTAACTTCGACGCCTCGCTCGCGAAAATGACCAAAATCACCGAGCGCCAATCCGTCCAGTTCCGCGCCGAGTTCTTCAACGCTCTGAATCACCCCCAGTTCAACAATCCCGGCACCGCCACCTCCACGCCCACCACCTTCGGCGTGATCACCAGCGAAAGCGTCAACCCACGCTTGATTCAGTTCGCCCTGAAATATGTGTTTTGAAAAGGTGTTTGAGCTACTAGCTGATCACTTGATGGGGCGGATTACTGCCCCTTGCTGCCGGACACCTGGTTGTGACATGATACGGCAAAATCTCTTGAGGAGTTTTACGATGAAAGCGAATCTGGCAGTTCTGGCGGCGCTGTTGACCGCAGGCGCCGCGGCTCCGGTGTTTGCCCACCATTCCTTTGCGGCCGAGTTCGATGCCAACAAGCCCGTTAGCCTGAAGGGAACGGTCAATAAAGTCGAATTCATGAATCCGCACGTCTGGATCTATCTGGACGTGAAGGACGAGAGCGGGAAGGTGGAGCACTGGCAGTGCGAAGGCGGGGCGCCGAATGGTTTGCGGCGCCAGGGCTGGAGCGCGCAGTCGCTCAAGCAGGGTGACGCGATCGATATCGAAGGCTTCCGCGCCAAGGATAGCACCAACACCTGCAACGCGCGCACGGTGAAGCTGCCGGATGGAAGGCGCGTGTTCGCGGGGAACGCCGCCGAAGATGGCGGGCCCGCAGCCAAGAAAGAATAACCCGCTTCTTTGCCTCACGAAGCCGCGGCTCGTATTGAATCGGCAGCCTTCGCCAGCCTGATTGCGGCGCGGCTTGACAGGCTGCCGTTTTCGCGCTCGTTGTGGCGCCTGGTTGCCCTGGTTTCTTTGGGCGGAGTTTTCGATCTCTACGACATCTTTCTCAGCACCTACATAGCGCCCGGGCTCGTGGCCGGCGGGTTGTTTCAGGCCACCACCCCGGGCCTTTTTGATTTCCACGGCGTCGGGTTCTTCATCTTTTGCACATTTGCGGGAATGTTTCTGGGTTCGATGGGATTCGGCTTCATAGCCGATCGCACCGGCCGGCGAGCTATCTTCATTTCCTCGCTGGTGCTTTACTCGGCCGCCACTGCCATCATGGCGTGCCAAACCACGGCAACCGGTATTGACCTCTGGCGGTTCGTCGCAAGCGTAGGAGTGGGCGTCGAACAGGTCACCATCGACACATTCTTGGCTGAAATCGTTCCGCCTGCCGAGCGCGGCCGGGCCTTCGCGTTCAGCCAATTCATCTGGTTCAGCGTAATTCCGGTAGTGGCTTTGCTCGGCTGGCTGCTGGTCCCACGCGCACCATTGGGAATCGCAGGTTGGCGCTGGGTAACTCTGGCGGGTTCGGCTGGCGCGCTGTTGGCATGGTGGCTGCGCCGCAGCCTGCCCGAAAGCCCCCGCTGGCTCGCGCTGCACGGGCGCCAAGCAGAGGCTGAGAAAGCTATAGCCGCAATTGAAGCGATAGTTGCGCGCGACCTGCTGGAACTGGGGGGCGCCCCTTTGCCTGCTCCCGGACCGCCGCG
>DATBID010000617.1:0-2740 GCA_036557125.1 Bryobacteraceae bacterium
CTTGCGGTCCCAGAACGGCAGAACCGTATGGATCGACTGATTACCGGCATACATGAATGGCGGCACCATGGTGAGCCGCCCGATTAGTTTGGGATTCGAGATATCCGAGATATCGAGATTGACAATGTCGGGGGTAAATCCCATCGAGGCCATCTTGCCGTCGGGACTGATACTGGCCGGCCCGTGGAAGCCGGGCGCCGGCCTCGGCAGCTTCTCGCCGGCCTTCTGCCCGGGCTGGGCCCAGACACCGGCGACCTTTGGAGCCGCCGGATCGCTGATATCGAGGATCACCAGTTCATGCCCGCGGCCCTGGTAGCCGGGAGCGAAGGCCGCAAGATAAGCGTATTTTCCGCCCGGATAGGAGTTGCGGTGCGAGCCGCCTTCGGCCCCGCGCCATTGGCCGATCCGCTTCGGGTTCTCCGGGTCGCTGATGTTCCAGATGACGATGGTTGGATCCGGTTTCGATACCTTGTCGATCGCCGTGAGCATGATATCGCCGTGCAAGGTGACCTGGGCGGTGAGCACGTCCTTGGTCGGCGTCTCATAAGCCACGAACTTCACGTAGCGCGGGTTCTTCGGGTCGGTGACGTCGATGATGCTCCAGCCCTGATCGAATGTGTGTCCGGCGTAGACGTACCAGTGGTCGTTGGCGGCATGTTTGATCCCGAGCTTGAAGGCGCCGGGACGGCCATTGAGCCCGGTGAAGCCCAGCACTTCGAGATTGGATGCTTGCCAGCCGGGGGGAATGGGATCGGCCGCCGCCGGATCTGCCGAAAGAGCGGCGGCAGCCAGCGCACCTGCCGCAACGTGAGCGGCCCACAATGAACGAAAACGGCGAAATGTCATGACGCGCATCTCCTTGGCGGCTGACGATCGGAGCCAAAATGACCGTTGATACGATCGCTTGGCAAGCTCATCGTGTCCTTCGTAGGGTGGGCAAAGGCGCGCCAACGAGCTTGCGGATTGCGCACGTCCTTTCGCGCGCCTTTGCCCACGCAGTCGTAACCTGCAGCGGGCCGACCGCGTGGGCAAACTCTACAAGATCATCCGCTATGGCTTTACATAGGCGTAACCGGCTTCCTGAAGCTGTACCAGCCGAACGACGCCGGCCGGCACGATCGTGGCTTCGGGAATGATCGGCACCGGCTTGCCTTCCCGCCTTTCCATCGCCTGCTTGGTGTTGTTGCAGGCGCCGAAAGCGATTTGCGGCACATGCTTGCGCAGTTCCCGGATTTCCTCTTTCACCGGAGAAGTATCGTCGCGCAGCATATGCAGGCCTTGGCTGTAGGCGACGATTTCAACCGACAATTCCTCGCCCCAGGATTTGTAGAGATCATAGGCGTTGCGTGCGTTGTTGAATGCAAGCTTCATGACGTCGGGATCGTTGCGGTCGACGTGCAGCGCGAGTTTGTGCACCTTCTTCTCGCCCGCAGCGGCTGCCGCGCGGCTCGCGAGCGGGGCGGCGAGCGCCGCCGCAGCCAAGAATTTGAATGTCCATCGGCGGTTCATGCGTATTCCTCCGTGAGGCCCATAGCACGGCCATTTTGCTGGCAAGGTGGCTTCGATCTTCTCCGCTTGCGCTTCGATTGTCCAGCACACGCGTTCTACTGCAAAGTCGAGTTTCGCCATAGCGCCGATCTGTTGAGTGTTGGCGTGCCACCGTGCTGTCGGGCAGGTTACAACCCGCTGCTAAGCCGAGCCTGTCCGCATTGCGAAACGAGAATGCGGCTCGGCGTTATCCAGCCGGCGAAGCCAGGCCGCGATAGGATCATCTTCGAATGTATCGAATGCGGGCGCGAGAAGTTCATCGAAGTCAAATTCAGCGATGAACCGGAGCATGCCAGCGCCTTTCACCAACGATCCAGAATAGCGCGCCGAAGGAGCGAGCACGCTAACCGAACAGCTCACTGACGAAAGAGGAAGCGGCCGGAAGCACGAGATACAAGTCCGGCCGCCCCACAGGGACTCGCTCCGGAGAGGGATTGTGTTGTCTCTCCAGCGAAGCCTGCCGTTGAAGCTTAGACCGTCCAGCATAACCAAACGATGACGGCTTTCAGCCGGGACGACGACCGAGAAGCTCGCCCGAAAAGTCCGCCAGCTCTAGCATGTGTAAAGACGCGTTCGCGCGCTCGCCCGGCGGCGAAGCCCCCCAGCGCCCGCGATCAGCGGTCCTTGGGCTGCAAAACGGGGTATGAGGCGTGAGGTGTCCGCTCTCAAAAGAAGCGGACCAAAAATGTTTGGGCCGAACATCTCCGCTGATGACCCGATTCGGACCTATGCACCCCGTCGGAGACGACCGAAATTCCGCGTTGCACCATACCCTCGCGCTCCACGTGGTGTGGTATGCTCTCGGCGAGCACAGGAGGGGACCATCCTCGGCATGAAGCGGCGCAAATTCATCACGCTCCTCGGCGGCGCGGCGGGCATGGCAGTTGCGGGGCGGGCGCAGCAACGGATGCGGCGGATTGGAATACTGATGCCCGGCTCCGAAAACGATGCACTGTGGCACATGAATGCTGCTGTAGCTCGTAAAGCCCTCGCCGAACTTGGTTGGAATGAGGGGCTGAACTTACGCGTCGAGCTTCGTTTTGGCGAGGGCGACGCCGGCCGCATCAGTGATCAAGCTCGTGAGCTGGTCAGGCTTGCTCCGGAAGTGATTCTCACGGCGAGCGCTGCGGCGGGAAGGGCGTTGAAGCAGGAGACTCAAACCATTCCAGTTGTAGTTGCCGGGTCGGGCTCC
>DATBID010000618.1:0-9530 GCA_036557125.1 Bryobacteraceae bacterium
CACGCCATCTCTTTTGTGGCCGGCGGCAATCTGGGACAGACGGGATATCAAACTCTAGCCACGCCGGTGCAGAATAACGGTTCGATTTACAACGTGATCTACACCTACACCAAAGGCCCGTGGATCGTTCAACCTTACTTCCAATTCACCGATGTTCCCACCAATCAGAAGATCGGAATCGTGAAGGGGGCATCCACCACGGGCGGAGCGATTCTGCTGAGCCACGCCTTCAGGCACGGCTTCTCGCTGCCGGTGAGGTGGGAATACATCACCAGTTCCGGAAGCCCGGCTCAGGATGCGGTGAACCTGATATTCGGCGCGGGCAGCGCAGGAACTTCGGTTACGGTGACCCCTACGTTTCAGTACGGCGGATTCTTCTTCCGCGGGGACGTTTCCTTCGTTCACGCGATTAATCCCGTGCCGGGAGATGCATTCGGCAAAGGCGGAACGCTGCAAAACCAGCCGCGGGCGGTGGCGGAGATTGGGTTCGTGTTCGGGAATAATATTATCGAGAAGAAACCCTAAAATCAAATCAGCCACGGATAAACACAGATGAACGCAGATTCAAATCAGTTATCTGTGTTTATCCGTGTTCATCTGTGGCTGCATACGCTCTTTCAGCACACAGCTAATGACGCGTTTGGTGGCCTGCTGCTTCCCAACGGCCTACCAGCAGGTCCACCAGGCTTAGCCAGGCGCGCTCGGGATGCTCGAGTTTCTGATAGAGCGCGATATCTTCTGGGTTCTTCAATCCCATGCCAGCGAAGGCCAAGAAATAGAGTGCGTCCGTATCCAGGTCTACGGCCTGCTCGCGGCTGAAACGGCGCGGATCAGCCAGGTACGGTTTCAGATAGCCGATGACGCCGCCGAGACCCAAGCCGTTTTTCCCGCGTACGCTCCACAAATCGGTTCCCTGCACCTGAGCGATGCGGCAGACCATGGTGAACGCTTCGAGATTGAAGACGGAATACCAGGGAGATACGCGCGCCTCCTCGCGGGGAGCGCTGCCATCGGAGGCGATCTGGCGGGGGAAGATGCGGTCGCGGTAGTAGTTGAAGGCCATCTGCATTACGGCGTCGTTTTCCACGAAGGTGGCCACGGCCGCCACTTGCGCTGCCCACCACGAAGCCTGGTTATTTCCGCTGGCCTTTTCCTCCAACCCGAACCGGCTTTGGGTGAGCCATTGCAGGTACTCCTGAAACCACTTGCGGACGGCCTCCTGGTCTTTCGGGTCCCAGTTTCCGGTGCGGGAGAGGAATTCCATGCCTTGAATGGCGCGGATGAACACGCGGCCTTCTAAAACCCCCTCCGGCCGGCCAGTGTTCAGGCCGCGGATCGCGCCGGCGTACTCGAGCTGGGGATTCATACGGGTGCGGGGATTAAGGAACCAGGTGTAGATGATGCGGGCGGCGCGCTGCGCGTAGCGGCTATCGTCGAACAGATACGCCGCCGTTCCCAGCGCAAAAACCGTGTCGGACATCTGTATAAGGGCGTAGCGGTTGGCGCTGAAGCGCTCGGGGTTCAATCGTCCCTCACGCAGCAGGAACGGGCCGGTGGGATCATCGGGATTCGGCCAATAATAGGCGGCTTCGCTGTAGTAATCGTGGGAATCGAGAGAGAGGCCAGGCGGACGATCGCCGGTTACGCTCCACGGCCCCTGGAGCATCCGGCGGTCCGCGTCGGCGCGCAGGTGGCGAACGGCGTCTGTAGTCCATGCCTCCTTACGGGCGATGGCGCTGCGCAGCGGGTCGGCCTCGTCATCGGAGACCACCGTCATGGGAGCTGGCATCGCCACAGCTTGCAAAGCCGTGGCTAGAGCAGCCAGTATCGCCGCGAACCTCATCACTGCGATTGTAACCGGGACGGGTCGTGGTTCGCTTTCCAGGCGTGTTGTTCGCGCGCTCGCCTCGAGAGTTCGGGATGGAATGTCACGTTCCACAGCTAACGGCACGCCGGCCGCGTCTGTGATATACTCCGCTACAACTTAATCGGGGAGGCACGCCTTGAGAAGTAGACTTCTTCCTTTTTGCACGCCTGTGGCGCTCCTTGCTGTGGCTGTGAGCGTTTGGGCGCATCATTCGCCCTCCGCCGAATTCGATATGGCGAAACGGGTCACGATAACCGGTACGTTGACCAAGGTTGATTGGGTGAATCCGCATATCGTGGTATACCTCGATGTCAAAGGCGGGGAGGGGAATGTGGAGAACTGGCGGATGGAGAGCAATCCGCCGGCGTGGTTCCGCAGAGTCGGCGTGAGCCGCAACGACCTGGCGAAAGGGATTGGCCAGATGGTTACGGTAGAAGGGAATCGCGCCAAGGACGGCAACCTTTACATGTACATGCTGAAGATCACGTTTGCCGATGGCAGCTCGCTCGAACTGGTGAACAATGCGCCAGCCGAGGCTTCCACCAAATAGATAAGGAGGACGGGCCATGAGACATCGCTTACTGGCAGCGGCCGCCGCTGTGTTTGTAACCTGCGGAGCGGCCCGGCTGTGGGCGCAGGACAAAACCGTGAAAACCGCGCCGAGACCGTTGCACACTGCCAATGGCCATCCCAACTTGGATGGCATCTGGGCGTTTGCCATCGATCTGCCTCCCGCGGCATTGAAGAAGCAGACGGCCAACGGCGTTGCGGTGGAACGCGTCGATCAAAGTTCCCGCCGGGATGCGACGAATGTTCCGGGCGCGCTTCCCTCGACGCCGGCGCCTTCGTACAAACCGGAATATCAGGCGAAAGTGAAGTACCTGTTCGATAACGAGAGCAAGGACGATCCGGTTTTCTATTGCGGCAAACCGGGCGTGCCGCGCATCGGCTCGCCGCGGCGGATTATCCAGCTTCCTAACGAAATGATCTTCCTCTATGAAGATATTTCGGGCGATGCTTGGCGAATCGTTCCGACCGATGGGCGCCCGCATCTGGCGGACGCGAACCCATCCTACTATGGCGATTCGGTGGGCCACTGGGAAGGCGACAAGCTGGTGGTGGACGTGACGAATTTTGCCGAAGACGGCTGGTTCGGCGAAGGCGGCTATTTCCATAGCGATGCCATGCACGTAACCGAGCGATTCTGGCGCGTGGGGGAGAACATGGCCTACCAGTTCACAGTGGATGATCCGAAGGTGCTGGCCGCGCCCTGGACTGCTCCACCGCGCCTGGTAAAGCCTTCGAGCGAGCCGCTTGAGGAATCGCCCAAGTGCGTGGAAGCGGATGGCAAGCTGTTGCTGAATAGCGATCACCACGGCCAACGGTAGGCCCGCGCAGCGCTCCAGTCCGCCCGAATCACGAAACGAACCCAATTTCAGAGATACGGCGTTCGGGGAGATCACTCCCGAGATGTCCGGTTTACCCGCTCCGAACATCGCCTGCCGGCATTTCGGCTGTGTAACGGTCACAGGCCAATGTATTCTTTTGAAAAATATTAAGCCGCTTATTTCCTATGAATTGCCGATTGCGCCGCGTCCTTCGCGTCCGGAATTCGCTGCCCATTCCGGGATAATGGTGTCGAAAGCCTTACGATATGGCCGCATCCCGCAGTACCGCGCCCCGCTGGCGCTCTGGCTCCTTCAAAGCCCGAGAGGTGTCCAGGTACCCGCAAATGGGGCTAATTTCGCAAAACAAAACAAAAAAGTTGAAAATCATCGTCGCATCGTCGCGCATCGTCACCGCGGCCTATCATCCTGCCTACCTCCCGACCGACCCCGCCCTGCCGCCTACTCCCGCGCCGCCCCACTCTTTTGCGATTGGAATAGAATCTTGTATGGAGGGCCGCGCCTGGCGGCGCCGGACGCGGCCTCTCCAAACAAAAACCATGGGAGAGAAATCAGCCATGAGATCCTTGCTCCATCTCTGTTTTTTGAGTCTGGTGCCGGTTTTGGCCGCGACGGCCGCGGGACCGACTACTTTGAAAGGAGTAATCATCGATAAGGCCTGCTCGTCAAAAGCCGAGGTGCGGCTGCTGCCCAGCGGAATCGAGGGAGGCATGATCGTGGCGGAAGCGCACACGCGGGAATGCGCCCTCATGCCGGCGTGCCAAAAGAGCGGCTATGGTATTTTCACCTGGGACCAGAAATTCGTGGCTTTCGATTCGGCCGGGAACCGGAAAGCGCTCGAAGCTATCAAAGCATCGAAAAAGCTGGATGACTTTGAGGTGGAAGTCACCGGGATACTGGAAGGCGACACCATTAAAGTGGAGAGCTTGAAGCTGGCGCAGTAGGGTGGGTCCGTCCACGTTGCGGCCTCGGGCGGAGCGCCTGCCCATGCTATCCTAAAAGGGTCATCACTTCGGTTTCCGAGGTCCATCCCACTTGCCTTTAATTGAAGGTTGCAAGCACGAGCTGGAGATTTCCGTACCCGTCGATGAAGTAGAAAGCGAAACCAGCCGTGTAGCCCTGGATGTCCAGAAGCGTGCCAAGCTGCCCGGCTTTCGTCCCGGGAAAGTCCCGCAATCGTTGATTCGCAAGCAGTTCGCGGGCGATATCCGGCAGAAAGTACTGGAGTCGCTGATTCCCAAGTACCTGCACAAGCAATTTGAAGCGGACAATCTCAAGGTGGTCGGCACGCCGGATATTTCCGACGTGCATTTTCATGAGGGCGAGCCGCTGCGCTTTAAGGCGGAATTCGAAGTGGTTCCGCAGATCGAACTAGGCGAATACCGGGATATCGAGGTGCCGTATCACGACCCGGAAGTTACCGACGAGGATATCAACAAGCGCATCGAGGAAATTCGGGAGCAGAAGGCCCAATATGTGAATATCGATCCTCGCCCGCTCGAAAACGGCGATTATGCGGTCGTGGCGCTCGAGAGCCTTTCGGAACTGGAAGGCGGGCCGGTGAAATCGGAAGAGATGGTGCTGGAGGTAGGTGGGCCTGAAACCGTGGAAGCATTTAGCGAGAACCTGCGGGG
Source organism: Bryobacteraceae bacterium (assembly GCA_036557125.1). Lineage (GTDB taxonomy): Bacteria > Acidobacteriota > Terriglobia > Bryobacterales > Bryobacteraceae > PSRJ01. Next base: position 4,908 of record DATBID010000618.1, read on the forward strand.
CCTGGCGCCGGGCGATGAAAAGGAATTCGAAGTCGCCTACCCGGAAGATTACGGCACCGCGCGGATGGCGGGCAAGACGGTGCGCTTCCATGCTACGGTGAAGGGAGTCCGGCGAAAGGAATTGCCGGAGTTGAACGACGACTTTGCGCAAGATCTGGGTGACTACCGCACGCTGGAGGAATTGCGCGATGCGGTGCGCAAGGCGATTTTCGCGCAACGGCAGCGCGAGGCGCAGGACGCGGCCAAGAACGGGATTGTAGACAAGCTGGTAGACGCGCATGATTTCCCCGTTCCGGAGGCTTTTGTCGATAGGCAGATTCGCAACCGGGTGGAACAGATGCTGACGGCCATGGTTTCTCAGGGCATGGACCCGCGCAAAACCAAGCTCGATTGGGAAAAGCTGAAAGAAACCCAGCGGGAAAAGGCCATCCGGGAAGTGAAGGCCTCAATGGTGCTGAGCCGCATCGCCGAAAGGGAGGCCATAGGCGCAACCCGCGATGAAGTCAATCGCGAGGTGGAACGGATTGCCCGGGCACAGCGGGAACCGGTGGCGGCGCTACAGATGAAATACGAAAAGGATGGCACTCTGGGTCACATCGCCTCCCAGATCCAGACGGAAAAGACGCTGAGCTTTCTGTTTGAACACGCACGGAAAACCGCTTGATCCGGTACCGGGCCATCAATGACCAGGAAGCGGCGTTGCCCCCTACACTGTATTCAGGTGATAATAGGGACGAATTCGGCTCTCTGGCCGCGCCTGGGGGGAAAGAGGAGTTTTTGTGAAGCGCACAGGATCTGATGACCCGTTGCGGTGTTCGTTTTGTCATAAGAGCCAGGACGTTGTTGGAAAGCTGATATCCTCTCCGAGCGATTATCCGCGCGCGTATATCTGCGACGAGTGCATCGCCGTATGCAACTCGATTTTGGAGGACGACAAAGCCGAGACTCCCCCCGGAGTTCCGAACAAGATCCCCAAGCCGCTCGAAGTGAAGGAATTCCTGGATCAGTATGTAATCGGCCAGGAAGGCACCAAAAAGAAGCTGGCGGTAGCGGTCTACAACCATTGCAAGCGGATTCACATGAACCGGCTGCGCAGCACGGAAGTCGAGCTGCAGAAGTCCAATATTCTGTTGATTGGCCCCACTGGCACTGGCAAGACCCTGATGGCGCAGACGCTGGCGAAGATCCTGGACGTGCCGTTTGCGATTGTGGACGCCACTACGCTGACCGAAGCCGGCTACGTGGGCGAGGACGTCGAAAACATTATCCTGAAGCTGCTGCAGGCGGCCGATGGCGATGTGCAGAAGTGCCAGCAGGGCATCATCTACATCGACGAAATCGATAAGATCTGCCGGAAAGATGAGAACCCTTCGATTACGCGCGATGTCTCCGGCGAGGGGGTTCAACAGGCGCTGCTGAAGATCCTCGAAGGCACGGTGGCCAACGTTCCCCCGCAGGGAGGCCGCAAGCATCCCCACCAGGAATTTACGCCGGTGGACACGACCAACATTCTGTTTATCTGCGGCGGAGCGTTCGTAGGCCTGGAAAAAGTGGTGGCTAAGCGGACCGGCAAGAAATCGGTTGGATTCCTGCAGGAAGAGGAAAAGGGCGGCAAGGTTACGGGCATCAGCGGCCGGCGCGATATTGACCTGCTGAGCCAGGTGCAGCCCATGGACCTCATCAAGTTCGGCTTCATCCCGGAATTCATCGGGCGTCTGCCAGTGCATGCGGTGCTCGAAGATCTGGACCGCTCGGCCTTGATCCAGATCCTGACCAAACCGAAGAACGCCATTGTCAAGCAGTACCAGAAGCTGTTTGAATTCGAGAACGTCCGCCTGAAATTTTCCGACGACGCTCTGGAAGCCATAGCGGATCTCGCCATGGACCGGAAAGTAGGAGCGAGAGGGCTGCGGATGATTCTCGAAGATTTGATGCTGGATTTGATGTACTACATCCCTTCGTACAAGAAGGTTAGAGAGTTCCAGGTAACCAAGGACATGGTGCTGTCCCAGAAGATCAGTCTTACAATATTAGAAAAGGCTGGATAACCGCTATAGTACGGCGGCTTGAACCTTTCTGGCTTCCAGCCCGTCTCAATACGGGGGCAGAGATTCCCCGCGGAGCGCAATGCTTACTTCAAAGGAAAAATCCGACACAAAACGTCTGCCGATGATGCCCATCCGGGACGTGGTCATCTTCCCATACATGATGACGCCGTTCGTCGTAGGGCGGGAATCGAGCGTGCGGGCACTCGAGGAAGCCATGGCCGGGGACAAGAAAATCTTCCTGGCCACGCAGCACGATGCCTCGATTGACGAGCCTAAGCCGGACGAGATTTATAGCGTCGGCACGATCGTCAACATCGTGCAGAGCCTGAAGCTTCCCGATGGCAACATCAAAGTTCTGGTGGAGGGCGTGGAGCGGGCCAAAGTTGTGTCCGTTTCCGACGACGAGGGCTTCTTCCGAGCGGTGGTGCGGACGGCTTCCTACAAAGTGGAACCGGGCGCCCAACTCGATGTGCTCATCAGCCGCGTGACTTCACTGTTTGAGCAGTACGTGAAGCTGAGCCAAAACCTGAATTACGAAAATATGATTGCGGCGATTCGCGTGGACGATCCGGGCAAGCTTTCGGATACGGTCGGCGCGAACCTGCAGCTCACGATTGAAGAGAAGCAGGAACTACTCGAAATCTTCGATCCGATCGACCGGCTGACGCGCGTGGCCGAAATGCTCGATATCGAAATCGAGAAGCTGAATGTCGATCGCACCATTCAGGGCCGCGTGAAGCGGCAGATGGAGAAGGCGCAAAAAGAGTATTACCTCAACGAAAAAATCAAGGCGATCCAGAAAGAGCTGGGCCGGGGCGAAAAGAGTGAGATCGACGAGCTGAAAAAGCGCATCGAGACCTCCGGCATGACCAAGGACGCTCTCGAAAAGGCTATGGCGGAGCTGAAGCGGCTGGAGAACATGCCGCCGATGTCGGCCGAATCGACGGTATCGCGAAACTATCTGGATTGGCTGCTGGCGGTGCCGTGGAAGAAGCGCTCGAAAGAAATTCGCGACCTGAAATACGCCGAAGGGGTCCTCGAAGCCGACCATTACGGCCTGGAAAAAATTAAAGAGCGCATCCTGGAGTTTCTGGCCGTGCGGCGATTGGTGAAGACGCCGAAAGGTTCGATTCTGTGCTTCGTCGGGCCTCCGGGCGTGGGCAAAACGTCGCTCGGGATGTCGATTGCGAAGGCCACGGGCCGCAAGTTTGTGCGCATGTCGCTTGGCGGCGTGCGGGATGAAGCGGAAATTCGCGGCCACCGGCGCACCTACATTGGCGCGCTGCCCGGGCAGATCATCCAGATGATGAAAAAGGCCGGAACGCGCAACCCGGTGTTCATGCTGGATGAAGTGGACAAAATGTCGATGGATTTCCGGGGCGATCCTTCGGCGGCTCTTCTCGAAGTTCTCGATCCCGAGCAGAATTACATGTTCGTGGACCACTATCTGGATGTGGAATACGATTTAAGCCAGGTATTTTTCATCGCCACGGCGAACGTGCTCCACACCATTCCGCCAGCGCTGCAGGACCGCATGGAAGTGATCCGGCTTTCGGGCTACACGGAACTTGAAAAAATGGAGATTGCCAAGCGCTTCCTGGTACGAAAACAGATGGAAGCCACCGGCTTGACGAAGGAACAGATCGAGTTTGGCGATTCCGGATTAAATGGTCTGATTCAGTACTACACACGCGAGGCCGGCGTACGCAACCTGGAACGGGAAATCGGCAACATCTGCCGCAAAATTGCGCGGCAGGTGGTGAATTCGCAGAGCGGAAAGGACAAAAAGGCCATCGGCAAGGCGGATATCAACGGGGAGAAACTGCCGCAGTTGCTCGGCCCCTGGAAATTCCGCGACCTGGAAGCGGAAAAAAAGAACGAAGTCGGTTCGGCGGTCGGGCTGGCGTGGACGGAGGTCGGCGGCCAGATTCTGTCGGTCGAATGCACGCTGATGGACGGGAAAGGCAAGCTGACCATCACGGGCAAGCTGGGCGAAGTGATGCAGGAATCGGCGCAGGCGGCGATGAGCTACATCCGCTCGCGCGCGCACCTCTTCGGATTGCCACGCGATTTCTATCGCAACCTGGATGTGCACCTGCACATCCCCGAGGGAGCGATTCCGAAGGATGGTCCTTCGGCGGGCATTACCATCGCTACTACGATTTCCAGCGCGCTCACCCGTAGTCCGGTGCGCGGCGATATTGCCATGACCGGGGAAATCACGCTGCGCGGCAAAGTGCTGCCGATCGGGGGATTGAAAGAAAAGCTGATGGCGGCCCACCGGCACGGGATTCTGGAAGCCATCATGCCGAAGGAGAACGAAAAGGATCTGCCTGATATCCCCGACGCCATCAAGCAGACTATGAAACTGAATTTCGTGGAGTCGATGGACCAGGTTTTGAAGATCGCTTTGGAACGGGAGCTGGTCGCTCTGCCTATGCCTGCGGCAACGCAGGGAACAGAGGTGCAGCCGGCCGTGGAAGAGACCCGGCCGCATTAAAACCAGCTTTCAGCCGTCAGCTATCAGCTTGGCGATAGTCGAGCTGAAGGCTGGTCTGAGCCGCGACCCGTCAGG
>DATBID010000619.1:0-2168 GCA_036557125.1 Bryobacteraceae bacterium
TGACCGAGCGGCAGCGCGAAGCGGCCTTCGGGTTGCTGCGCGCCTCGCTCAGCGCCAAAGGATTGAAGCTGTCACGCGACATAATGAGGCTCAACCAAACGCTGGGCGAGTTGAATAATGATAACTTCGAGGAATACGGCGAGTGGCTCTACTGGATCACAATTATGGGGAATCCATCAGACAGGGCTGACAAGGCCGACAAGGAGCCATGGGGATGGCAGCTCGACGGCCACCATTTGATCATCAACTATTTCGCGCTCGGCGATCAGGTGGTGATGACGCCCACCTTCACAGGCTCCGAGCCGGTCGTCGCCCACTCCGGCAAATACAAAGGAACGGCAGTCCTGCAGGACGAGCAGAACAAAGGGCTGGCGTTGATCAATGCGCTGAACGAAGCCCAGCGCGCCAAGGCGATTCTCAAATTCTCAAAGACCGGAGACGAGAACCTCACCGAAGCCTGGAAGGACAACGTGATGCTGGACTACGCGGGCGTCCGCGCGTCCGACCTTTCCGAGGCGCAGCGTCGGCAGCTAGTGGATTTGATCGCGCTCTACATCGACAACATGGAAGAGGGGCACGCGCGCGTGAGGATGAACGAGGTCCGCGGTCACCTCGACCGCACGTTTTTCGCATGGATTGGCAAGACCGACCCGGGCAGCGTGTTCTACTACCGGATTCACAGCCCGGTCGCGCTCATCGAGTTCGACCATCAGCGCCCCGTCGGCCTGAGACATCTCGTCAAGGACCCGAGCCTGCCCACGCTCGACCACATCCACACGGTGGTGAGAACGCCCAACGGGAACGACTATGGGAAGGACTTGCTGCGGTTGCATTACCTGCAGCATCCACACGCGCACTGAGTGAGCTTCCTGGGGGGCAACCGGCCAGAACCCCTGGGTGCGGAAGGAGCACGTGATGCGCTCTGTCTTGGTGAAACTGGCGGGCGTTGGATCCGTTGCGGCGCTGACGTTGACTGGCCGGGCGATGCCCATGCCCACGGTCCTTCCCGCACCACAATCTGCCACCGGATCGCCTGGAACCCTGCGCGAGTCTGCTGCAGATCTTCCGGGCGTGCGGCTCTGGTACACCGATTCCGGCGGCAGCGGTGTGCCGGTTGTGTTCATGCACGCGGCGACGGGCAGCGTGAGAAATTGGAATGAGCACCAGGTTGGCCCTCTCACGAAGGCGGGCTACCGATTCATTGCATTCGATCGACGTGGCTGGGGTCGAACGGTCGTTGCGCCTTCAGGGCCTCAACCCGGCACGGCTGCCGACGATCTCGAGGATCTCGCGAAGCATCTCGGCATCGACCGCTTTCACCTGGTTGGCACAGCCGCCGGCGGTTTCGTGGCGCTCGACTACGCCGTCTCGTATGCCTCGCGTCTTCGGAGTCTCGTCGTGGCCAACAGCATCGGCGGAGTCCAAGACGAGGAGTACCTGGAGTTAGGGCGCCGGCTTCGTCCGGCTTCATTCAATGCCCTTCCTCCCGACCTTCGCGAGCTGGGACCTACCTATCGCGCCGCTAATCCTGACGGCACACGCCGATGGCTCGAGCTGGAGGCGGCGAGCAGGCCACAGGGGCCGCCCGCACCAGCGCAGCCGATGAAAAACCGGATGACGTTTGCATTGCTCGAACCGGTCAAAGTGCCCACTCTCCTCCTGACCGGTGGCGCAGACATGTACGCACCGCCGCCCCTACTCCGCTTGTTCGCGGCCAGGATCAAGGGTTCCGAAACAGTCGTCGTCCCAGAAGCCGGTCACTCCTCGTATTGGGAGCAGCCGGATGTCTTCAACAAGGCGGTGTTGGATTTCATTCGAAAGCACTGAAGGCACGGAGAGCCCGCGCCACGCGGAGGGGTCGATCGAACGTGGAGACGAGTCAGTCGAATGTGGCGCAGCCCTTCAGGGCTGCGAAAAACGATGTTCACAAGTCCTTGGCTGAATCGGCTGCAACAGCGCATCAACGCTGACCCCGAAATGGAAGCGATTGGCGATTGGTTCACCACCGCCTTCTCACTGAGCAGTGGCGAGGACCGGTGCATCCTGCGATTCGAACGGGGCAAGCTGGTGGAGGTCACGCAGTCGCCACGCCTGGACGTCCGTTGCGCCTTCGGCTTTCGGGCCAGTCGAGAAATCTGGGCGAAGTTTCTTGCCAAGGAGCCGGAACC
>DATBID010000620.1:0-7198 GCA_036557125.1 Bryobacteraceae bacterium
GGCGGCCATCGTCGGAGATCGCCACTGCGCCCGCGGCCTGCATTGCACCGATCGCCGCCAGTTCTTCGCCCGCGCTGCCCTTGGTGATGGCGCCGATCGGAAACACGTTGACCACGGCTTTGCGGCGCGCGGTCTCGACAATATATCTGGTGACGGTAACGCTGTCATTGACCGGCTTCGTATTCGGCATCGCGCAAATCGAGGTGAAGCCGCCGGCCGCCGCCGCGCGCGAGCCGCTCTCGATGGTTTCGGCATGCTCGAAGCCGGGCTCGCGCAAGTGCACGTGCATGTCAATGAAACCGGGAGCGACGATCATGCCTGAAGCATCGAAGACTTCCGCTCCGGACGTCGCTAGATCGTTCCCCACCGCGGCGATTTTGCCGTCCGCAATCGCCACGTCCGCAATGCCATCGGCGCCGGATGCGGGGTCTATAACGCGCCCGTTGCGGATCAAGAGTGGCATCCGATTACCCTTTCCAAAACCGCCATGCGCACCGCGATGCCGTTTTCTACCTGATTCAAGATCACGGAGCGCTGGAAATCAGCGACTTCGCTCGAAAGCTCGCGTCCGCGATTGATGGGGCCGGGATGCATCACAATCGCGTCCGGCTTGGCCAAATCCAGGTGCTCCAAACGCAAGCCGTAGAACTGAAAATACTCGCTCGCCGGGAACGCCGCTTCATGCTGCCGCTCGAGCTGCACCCGCAGCATCATGATTACGTCGGTGTCGCGGATGGCTTCGCGAATATCGGTGGTGAGCCGCACCCCCGGCGCGAGCTGCTTCAGCTCCGGAGGCAACAACGAAGCCGGGCCGCAAAGCACGATTTCCGCTCCAAACTTCGCAAGCAGATAAATGTTGGAGCGGGCCACTCGGCTATGCGCAATATCGCCGATAATCGCCACCCGCAGCCCTTCCAGGCGCGGGCGCCGGTCGAGAATGGTGCGTGCGTCGAGCAGCGCCTGCGTGGGATGCTCGTGCGTGCCGTCTCCCGCGTTGATGATCGGCGTCGGAAGATGCCGCGAAAGAAAATGCGGCGCGCCGCTGGCGGCATGCCGCATCACGATAGCGTCCGGCCGCATGGCCGCCAGCGTATTCAGCGTATCCACCAGAGATTCGCCCTTAGAGACGCTGGAGGCCGCGGCAGTAATGGAGATGGCATCCGCGCCCATGCGCTTGGCCGCGATTTCAAAACTGGTGCGCGTACGGGTGGAGGCTTCAAAAAACAGGTTGACGATCATCTTGCCGCGCAGCGTGTCGAGCTTCTTCAACGACTGGCTTTGTAGCGGCTGAAAATCTTTGGCGCGAGCCAGGATGGCTTCGATTTCGGAGCGGTCCAGCTCCTCGATTCCCAGCAATCCGGCCGGCATGCTTACACCCCTTCGGCTGCGGACTTTTCCACCAGAAGCACCTTCTCCATGCCGTCGATCTCCTGGAATTTCACTTCGATGATTTCGCTGGGAGTGGTTTGCACGACTCGGCCGATGAAGCGCGCTTCGATGGGCAGCTCGCGGTGGCCGCGATCGATCAGCACCAGCAACCGGACGCGCGCCGGCCGGCCGTGATCGAACAGGGCATCGAGAGCGGCGCGAATTGTGCGGCCGGTGTAGAGCACATCATCCATCAGTACGATATCGAGATCCTGCACGGAAAACGGAATTTCCGTCGAACTGACGACTGGTTTAACGCCTACCGTCGTCAGGTCGTCGCGGTAGAGATTGATATCCAGAATGCCCACCGGAACTTTGCGCTTTTCGAGCGCCTCAATTTTAGCGGCCAGCCGCTGCGCCAATGGAACGCCGCGGCGGCGTATGCCGATGAATGCGAGTCTGTCGAGATCGTCCGTTTTTTCCAGAACTTCGTGAGCCAGTCGCACCAGCGTGCGATCGATTTCCGAAGCGCTCATCAACTGCGCTTTCTCTCGGGTGGGAAGCATGGGATCTGAAGGAACAGCGTAACACGCGCGGATAGTTGAGACAGTTGGGGATAAACCGGCCAGAACCGCACCATGGCGTGGCAAATGCATTCCGTACCTGTGGTGACATTCATAGGCCGTTGCGGCTTCTTCTTACTTTCATTCGCCATTTTTTTGAGCGGCGTCCTGCGAGCGGAGCCGGACACCTACCGCTGCGCCGATGCCGCGCCCTTCACCTCGGACGAATTGGCTGCACTCGCGAAAGATCCGCTGGCCCCTACACTTGAAGCGAAGTTGAACCAGGTACTTGCACAGCCTGTGGTTTGCAACGATCCGGGAGTTCGTGCCGCCATCGGGCACCCAATCCGTATCGTCGAATGGAATATCAACCACGGAGAAAACGAAGGCGAAATCGAAGCCGCTCTGCGCGGTCCAGCCGCCTTTCATGCCCGGGTGAAAATGACAATCGAGGGCGCCGCGCGGGAGCGCTTGGATGAGGAGTTGCAAGTATTGGGCCAAGCCGACGTGATCGTACTCGATGAGGTGGATTACGGCGTTGGCCGCACCGGCTACCGCAATATCGCCCGGGATTTGGCCGGCGCGTTGGGCATGAATTACGCGTACGGCATCGAATTCATCGAATTGAACCGGATTTATCTAAGCCTGGATCGGATCGACAATGTGGACGCGGACCGATACCGCGCGACGGAAGGAACCGTACTGCTCAGCCGCTATCCGATTGCGAGCGCGGAGGTCGTGCGGCTCCCCATGAAATATGACTGGTACCGCTCGGAAGCGAAGGCTGTTTCCGATCTCGAGAGGGCGCGCCGGTGGTCGGCCGGGACAGTCTTCGATGAGCGTATCAAACGGCAGGTGCGGCGGGGCGGGCGCATGGCTCTGATTGTGAACTTGAGAGTGCCGGAATCTCCCACCGGTCTGCTGACCGTCGTCTGTCCGCACCTGGAAGACTATACGACTCCCCGCGGCAGAGCCGCTCAGATGGATTTTCTGCTCCGTCACATCAAGAGCAATCCGAATCCGGTCGTGTTGGCCGGCGACCTCAATTCAACCGGGCAAGACGCGCAGCCGGTTTCCGTGCGCAGGGAGATTCTGAAGCGCGCAAAAAGCTTCCACTTCTGGGCATCGCAAGCATTCTTCGCGGTCACGCCGGTCACCGGCCTGCGCTACATGCTCTTTCCCTTAAATTACGGCAAGAACTTCCACGACCCCACCCGGATCAATATCCCAGTAGCCCTGCCCAACCCGGAACGGGCGCAGTTTGCGGCGCTCGAAGCTTTCCGCTTCAGCGATGGTGGCGCTTTCGATTTCAGTGGCGATCCGCGCTACAGCTACCGCGGCCAGAGCGGTCTGCTCGCCGACAGCAATCAACGCGAGTGGAAAGGATTCGTTCCCACTTACTCGCTCCCACGCAATTATCTCGGATTAGTAGGCAAATACAAGATCGACTGGCTGCTTGTCAAACCCGCCGGGCAGTTGCTTGCGCCATTCAATGGACGGACGCTGAATGAGGTGAACCAGGCTCCCGGAGACCGGATTTCCGATCACGCCCCCATCGCGGTGTGGCTGCGAACCGCGGGATAACGGATTTTAGACGATGCGTGCGTGGTGATTCACCGGCCCGCAGCCCTGGCCCAGCTCCGGAGCGGTGCGCAGCGCTTCTTGAATAAATCCCTTGGCGCGAGCCACAGCGGCGGCTAATTCCAGACCGGAAGCCAGCCCCGCGGTGATGGCGGCCGAAAAAGTGCAGCCGGTGCCGTGAGAATGGCGGGTCTCCAGGCGCGGCGCGGGGAATTCGGTAAACTGGCCGCCCGCTAGAAGCACATCGGTGGCTGGTCCCTTGCCGTGGCCGCCTTTGATGAGAACCGCGCCCACGCCTGATCGCTGAATGGTTTCCGCCGCGCGGCGCAACTCTTCGGGTCCCAAAATCCTGATGCCCGAAAGCCCCTCCGCTTCGGGAACATTCGGGGTGACCAGCATGGCTCGGGGGAGCAGCTCTTCTCGCAGCGCGCGCATGCCTTGCGCATCCAGCAATGCTTGTCCCTGCTTACCCACAGCCACCGGGTCGACCACTAGCGGAAACCGGAAGCTGCGGGCGCAACGCGCGACCGCGCGCACAATTGCCGCCGCGCCCAGAGCCCCGGTCTTCGCGGCGTTCGGTGGAATATCCTCCAGGACCGCTTCGAGCTGCTCGGCCACGAGGTCGGCGGCGATCACCTTTACTCGTCCGCCGCGCCTGGTGTTCTGCACGGTTAACAGCGTGATGATGGCCTCGCCGTAGACACCGAACTGGTGGAAGGTCTTCAGGTCGGCCTGAATCCCCGCGCCGCCGCTCGGATCCGAACCCGCAATGCTAAGCGCGACCGGCAACATTCTCATTGGCTCCACATTGTAATCGGCGGCGAAGACGCGCCGCCTACGGTTAGCACCAGGGGAACCTGGCCACTCGGCACAAATCCGCCAGGCGTGCGGGCATTCACCTGAATCATTCCCACGAGGCCGGGAGCGCTGCCGGCAAACAGGATCTGGGCGGGCATGCCGACTACCGTCAGCGCGACGGCTCCCTGCGGCTCCGGAAAAGGCGCGGAAGTTGGGGCGGGCAGTCCGGCGATATTCACGCCGTTCGCAAGGCCCTCGCCGGTCCCGTATAGAGTGATGATGCTGTTTTGTGGCGCGGGATTCGATTGCGAGTTGATCGAGCCATCCTGGTTGATGACGACCGCAAATAGCGACGGCGCGGTGTTGACAACCTGCAACGTGAACGTGCCCGCCTGCTGCCCGTTATAAAGCACCGCGACGGTCGTGTTTGAGCTGGGCGTGACGCTGTAAGGCACCTGCGCATTCACCTGCCCCGCCTGCGAGTAAAGTAGCGGCGCTGCCGTGCCATCGAACTGCACTTCGGTTCCGCCCACGGTTGTGGGAAGCATGCCGGCAGCGTTTAGAGTTGCGCTAACTCCAGTCTGGGGACCAAGACCCAAGCCATAGATGCTGATCAATTCTCCGGGCGCCACCGCTCCGGCTTGCCCGCTCGCCGCGTTGACGGCAGCAAGTTGCGGATTCGGCGCGGGCGGCCCCGTCCCCTGCGTATTCGATGATCCGCTACCGGGCGTCAGTTTCAACACTACATTCCTTCCCGTATCCGCCACATAAAGATTTCCTGAGCCATCGAGCGCCATTCCGGCAGGGCGGCTGAGCGACCCGGCTGCGTCTCCGGCGATCGTTTGGACTACGCCGCCGGAAGTCACTTTGCGGACGCGGTGATTATTGGCATCCGAGATGTAGATGTTACCGTCGTCAGTGACTGCAATGCCTATGGGGCCGGAAAGGGCCGCCGTCGCGGCGGGCCCGCCATCGCCGCTGAAGCCTGCGGCGCCGTTGCCCGCGACGGTTGAGATGTTGCCATCGGGCGTCACTTTGCGAATGGCCTGGTTGGAGGTGTCGGTAATAAACAGGTCGCCGGCCGAATCGAGAGCGCAAGCTGTGGGCGCGTTGAGTTGAGCCAGGCGAGCCGGGCCGCCGTCTCCCGCGTAGCCTTGCGACCCGTTGCCCGCCGCCGTGGTCACCCCCCCGTTCGCGGGCGCGCGCAGGACGCGGTTGTTGCCCGTATCGACGATGTAGAGCACGCCGCTGCGATCCGTACACACGCCCTGCGGGCTGCTTAAAGGCATTTGCGGACCGGGCAATCCTTCCTGTCCCAGGCCGCTCGCGCCATTGCCCACCACGGTTTGGATTCGCCCGCTGCCAGTAATCTGGCGGATGCGATTATTGCCCGAATCGGCCACATACACATTACTGAGGCCATCGACCGCGACGCCCCCTGGGGAAGCGAACTCGGCCGCGGTAGCCGGGCCGTTATCGCCCGCGAAACCGGTTATGCCCGCGCCCCCTTCCGTGCCGATCTGGCCCGCGGGGTTCACCTTGCGAATCCGCCGGTTTCCGGTGTCGGCAATATGGAGGTTGCCGGCCGTATCCAGTGCTAGGCCTAAGGGCCGATTCAGTTGCGCTTTGGTAGCCGGTCCGCCATCGCCGATGCCGCTACCGCCGCCCGCCACCAGCGCCGGATTGCGATTCGCGGTGTTGCTGCCGGCCTTCCAGATCTGCCGGCCGAGAGCAGCGTACACGTTTCCGGACGGATCGACGGCCACATCGTTCACCGGCGCGCCGATGCCGGACGGGCCAATGGCGAGTGTGGCGAATGAGGCGGCCACGGCGTTGTAGACGCCCATAGTGGCGGCCGACCCTTGGGCAATATAGATGGCGCCCGCGCCATCGACAGCCAGGCCTACCGGAGGTGCGATATTGGGGCCCAGCACCGTCGTAATAGTTCCACCCGAAACTTTGCGCACGCGATGATTGCTCGAATCGGCGATGTACAGCGCGCCCGCGCGATCGACTGCCAGGCCGGCCGGATAATTCAATTGCGCTGCTGAGGGGGGCCCGTTATCGCCACCATAGCCTGCGATGCCGATGCCCGCCACTGTAGTGATCGTTCCACTCGGCACGACTTTGCGCACGCGATGGCCTTGGAACTCGGATATATATAGGTTGCCGGCTGTATCCGCCGCCACATTGCGCGGCGCCAGCAGAGGAGCATTTGCGGCCGGGACCCCGTCGCCCCCCAAAAGCGCCTGGCCGTTGCCGGCAACGGTGGTGATGGTTCCATCGGTCGCAATGCGCCGCACGCGATTGTTGCCGTAATCGGCCACGTAGACGTTGCCGGCTGTGTCTACCGCCACGCCGTAAGGCTCATTCAGTTGGGCGGCGGTAGCTGGGCCGCCGTCGCCGCTAAAGCCCGCCGTGCAGGTCCCGGCCAGCGTGCTGATCTTGCCTCTGGTATCGATTTTTCGTACCAGGTGGTTGTCGGTATCGGAAAGATATATATTCCCCGTTGCGTCCACGGCTACGCCGTTCGCCGTGCCCAGCACCGCGGTTGCCGCAGATCCGGGGGCGATCGGACAACCGGTGCCGGCGACGATCTGCGCTGTATAAACTGTTTGATCTGCGCCCATGCGGGCTGCCATCATCAATCCGAGCAAAGAGCAGACCACGCCGTATCGCGACATCGGAGCCTGTATCGGTTAGTGGCTGGAGCCTCAAAAAAATCTCAGCCGGGCCGAAGAATACCTTGGGGGCCTAAGGTGAGATTGCGGAGGAGCCAGAAGCCAGGAGCCGGGAGCCGGAATAAAATCTGCGCGTTCCTCGCCCTTTTACTGTTCGCCGCCGCGGCTTGGGGCGAAGGCATTCTTTACTTAAAGAGCGGACCGGTC
>DATBID010000621.1:0-14944 GCA_036557125.1 Bryobacteraceae bacterium
CGCAAAGCGGATGAGTTCGGACCGGTGTGTATGCAGGGTACTGGTGGCGGCGGCAATCAAAAGATGGGCGAGGACTGCCTCTATCTCAATGTCTGGACCGGCGCCAAATCAGCTAGTGAAAAACGGCCCGTGATGGTTTGGATCTATGGAGGCGGCTACAACACCGGCTCGGGATCGCAGGCGATGTACGATGGCGAGGCGCTGGCCAAGAAAGGCGCCGTCGTGGTCACGTTAAACTATCGCCTGGGGGTCTTCGGCTTCTTCTCCTATCCCGAATTGACCAAAGAATCCGACCGACGCGGCGCGGCGAACTTTGGCGTTATGGATTCGATCGCCGCTCTCCAATGGGTGCAGAGGAACATTGCGGCGTTTGGCGGCGATCCGAAGCGGGTCACTATCTTCGGAGAGTCGGCCGGGGCAGGTATGGTCGCCAACTTGATGACTGTACCGCAGGCCAAGGGATTATTCGAGCGCGCCATCGGCCAGAGTAGCGCTTGGTCTACCGCTTCTGTCGCGCGTTTGCACACACTGGCGGAAGCCGAGCAGAACGGCGTGAAGTTCGCTGAAGGAGTGGGGGCGCAGTCACTCGCGGAGCTGCGCGCCAAGCCTGCCGATGTGATTCTCAAGGGAGGTCGCGGCACCGGACCGGTAGTAGACGGCTGGCTGATCCAGGATGACCCTGGGACGGTGTTCGCCGAGGGCAAGCAGATTGCAGTTCCGGTATTGACAGGATCGAACCGTGACGAATCGTTTGGCGGCAACCCGCGTAGCGCGGAACAGTTTATCGAGCAGGCGCGCAAACGTTTCGGCGATCTGGCGGACGCCTACCTGAAGCTCTATCCCGCCAATTCAGACGAGCAAGCGCGGGAATCCGCGTTCTATTCGGGCCGCGACGAGATGGCCTTCGTGATGCGCAATTGGGCGCATCTGGCCTCAAAGCCCGGCAAAACCAAGTCGTTCGTGTACTACTTCACCGAGCAGCCGCCGCGTGTCCCCAACGCGAGAGGGCCTTTTGCGCCAGGGCCGCACGGAAGCGCCACGCACGTTTCGGAAATTCTTTACGTGTTCAACCATCTGGATGACAGCCGCGCCTGGACCGATGCCGATCGCCAGGTGGCGGACGAGATGTCTTCGTATTGGGTGAACTTCGCTGCTACTGGCGATCCTAACGGCAAGAGCATGGCGAAATGGCCGGTTTACACTGATAAGACTAAAGCTGTCATGGTATTCGGCGACAAACCTGAGGGCGCGCAGGCTCCCACTGACGCCCAGCTTGCGTTCTTTCAGTCCTATTTCGAAAAGCTGATTGCCAAGTAGAAAGGAGATACTTAGGTGCGAACGAACTTGACTGTGGCGGTTGCCGCTCTCGGTACGATTTTGGCAGTTCCAGTGTGGGCGCACCATTCCTTTGCCGCGGAGTTTGACAGTAAGAAGGTTGTCCGGCTGATCGGAACAGTCACCGAGATGGAATGGGTGAATCCCCACGCGGTCATTCATCTCGCGGTAAAGAATGCGGATGGCACAACCGCCAACTGGGCTATCGAAGGAAATACTCCGAACAGTCTCCTCCGCGCCGGCTTGACGAAAAAATCCCTGGCTCCGGGAACCGCGCTCGCAGTACAGGGTTACCAGGCGAAGAGTGGAGAGAACAAAATCAGCGCCAGCGTGATGCTATTGAGGGATGGCCGAAAATTGTCAGTCGGTAACGGCGATGCGGGTACCGTACTCGGTTGGATTTCGTCGGACGAAGAATTGTGGAAACGACAATTAGCTGCTTGGGCGGCGAACGCCGCCCAATGAGCGCCGGAAAGAGCGAGTCAACAAGGAGGTCCGCGTGAACTGTCGAAATCGGATTGCAGGAGTAACAGCGCTTGCAGCGCTGATAGCGATTCCCGCGGGCAGCCAGACCGCGCCGCCGCCATCGACCGCGACCAAAACGAGCTCCGCGACTAAACCGTACACGCCTCCCAGAACTCCGTGGGGCGACCCGGATTTGCAGGGATTGTGGCCCGGAAGTTTGAACATCCCGTTGCAGCGGCCAGAGAGCTTCGGGGAGCGAAATACTCTCACCGACGAAGAATTTGCCGCGAGAAACAAGGCGGAGACACAGAGAGTCGAAAACGGCCACTGGATTGAATACTACCCGGCCACCCGGCAAGCATCGCTGATTGTAGATCCAAAGAACGGCCGGTTTCCTCCTATGACGCCCGAGGCTGCGAAACGAAACCGGGAAATGCGCGGTGGACTCGGGCCGCCAAGCCTGGCGGGCGTCGAGAAGCGCGCCGATTCCTTTTTAGACTTCGATTTGTGGGGCCGGTGCATCACGAAGGGGCTGATAGGATCGATGCTTCCCGGCAATCTTTACAACAAAGGCAATCAAATTCTGCAAGCTCCCGGGTACTTTATCGTGCGTAACGAAATGGTCCATGAGACCCGGATTATTCCGTTGGACAGCCGCCCGCATGTCGACCAGAAGATCCGCACATATATGGGAGATGGACGCGGCCACTGGGAGGGGAACACCATGGTTGTGGAGACCACGAATTTCTTGAGCGGCATCGCCATGAACGGCATCAACTTCGCGCTTCTGACGGACCGGCTGCGCATTGTGGAACGCTTTACGCGTACCGCTCCCGACGAGCTGACCTATGATGCCACCGTTGAGGATCCAGGCACATGGACAAGGCCATGGACGATGCATGTTCCTTATAGACTCGACCCGACTTACCAACTCTACGAGTATGCCTGCCACGAAGCTAATTACGGCCTGAGTGATATTCTCAAAGGGGCTCGCGAGGCAGAGAAGAAGAAGGCATCGGCCGGGGCCGGGCAGAAGTGATCTGACAATCGGGAGATCTTTGCGATGCGAACAAGTCTCTTAATCGTGAGCGTGAGCGCTGTTCTGCTATCAGTGGCTGTGCCGGCGACTGCACATCATTCGTTTGTGGCGGAGTTTGACCAAAACAAGCCAATCAAGCTGCACGGAACAGTAACCAAAATGGAGTGGGTGAATCCACACGCATGGATTCACGTGGCAGTGAAGAATGCGGATGGTACGACAACTGAGTGGATGATTGAAGGCAACACTCCGAACGGTCTGCTCCGGCGTGGATTCACCAAGAAATCGCTGGAGCCGGGCACTGAGGTCTATGTCGAGGGCTATCAATCCCGGAGCGGCGACAATAAGGCCAACGGCAGCTCAATCACATTCAAAGATGGGAAGAAGCTGTTTCTAGGGTCATCGAAAGACGAAGATCCTTCCCTGAATCAGAAATAAACCCCGAGCTCGTCTTGCAGCGCGCCCTGATCCGGTTCCATTGAGCGCAGCGATCCCGAGGAGGTATTCGTTGAACGCAACTGCTGTCAAGCTGAGTTTCACCAAAACTATTCTGCTGGTGGCTGGAGCGAGCGTCGTCTCCGCGCCTTTCGCTCGCGCCCAATCGGCGGCCTCGGCCAAACCGCAGTTCGAAGTAGCCTTGATCGAGCGTAGTGTCGGCTGCGATCCCCGTACCAGCATCTATGGATCGCCGTTGGGCTCGTCTCCAGGAAGGCTGACGCTTAATTGTGCCACTGTGGAGGGCCTCGTCCTGGGAGCTTATGGCAGATTTGCCAATGGCCATACGAGTTTCTCTTTGCCACCGCCGATTCTGGGCGGCCCATCCTGGATCGATTCCGAGCGTTACACCATCAAAGCGGAAGCGGCGGGTCGTGAGAACCGGGCAATGATGAATGGGCCGATGCTCCAGGCGCTTTTGGAGGACCGCTTCAAGCTGAAGCTACATCGGCAGACCCGTCAAGTCCCGGTCTTCGCCCTGACTATAACGAAAAGCGGAGCCAGGCTGAAACCGTTTCAGGAAGGGACATGCGTTCCCATCGACTACGCTCAGGACCCGCGCCCCCAGCGCCTGGCCGTCCGCCGTTTTGTCAAAACAGGATCCGAAGCAAGGGCGCGAACCTGAGGACGTACCATGTGCCGGGGGCAACCGTCGCGACGTTCTCTGGACTGTTGAGCGTCACACTCGGTCGCCCGGTTATCGATAGGACCGGGATCAAGGGGAGATTCGATTTCGATGTGGAGTTCGCGATCGATCAAAGCACTCCGGGCTTCATCTCGGACGCTGCACCCGCCAATCCCACCGAAGGCGAATCGGTCTTCACCGCCGTCCAGGACCAGCTTGGTCTGAAGCTTGAATCGACGAAAGGCCCACGCGAATTTCTGGTCATTGATCATGTGGAGAGGCCGTCAGATAACTGACCGCCTTCCCATGTGATCTGCACGAACGGCCTTAAAGACGTTCATCCGTCCTTAGCACCCGAAAGGGATGTCTGCGCTTTGAGCCGACGCGTCAACTTGCGCTTGCCCTCTCCTCAGTGATACGCTTTGCCTCCAGCTTCAAACCTGGGAAAGGGGGGGTAATGTTTATGCGGCTAACCGTATTTTGCGGTCTTTTATTATTTGCCGGCACGCTGTTCGCGCAAAGCGATCGCGGCACGATTACGGGCACGATTTCCGATCCGGCGGGGGCGGTGGTTGCGGGCGCTATGATCGACGCCAGGAACACACAAACCGGAACTTCCTACCAGGCGGCAAGTACTGCGACCGGCAATTACACGGTTTCGCAGTTGCCGGCCGGCAGCTATGAACTGTCAGTCTCCGTGCCGGGCTTCAAGAAATTTGTCCGGCAGGGCATCACGGTGCAGGTGGCACAAATCGTGCGCATCGATGCGACTCTGGAGGTTGGAAATGCTACCGAGTCCGTAACGGTCGAAGCCGATGCTCCGTTGTTAAAAACCGAAAGCGGCGATCTCAGCCACAACGTCAATACGAATTTTCTCGATGAGCTGCCGATCTTTCAAGAGGCTACCGCCGCGGCAGGAAATATCCGAAACCCTAATGTAATCGCCCAATTGATGCCCGGCACCTATATGACCGGACAGGAACTCCGGATCAGCGGAGCGCCCAATAACACGGAGTCGCTGCGCGTCGAGGGGCAGGAGGCAGCCAATAGCGGAATCCCCGCGATCCCAGGCCAATCGCAGCAAGGCGTGGATATGATTCAGGAGATCTCTATTCAGACGAGCAACTATGCCGCGGAATACGGGCAGGCGGGCGGGGGCGTCATCAACATGACGATGAAATCCGGCACAAATCAGTTCCACGGCACAGTCTACGATTATTTCGTCAACGAGGTGTTCAACGCCGGCATTCCGTTTTCCGACAACCCCGCAGGCAATCCGCGGCCGCGGGAGAGAAGAAACGATTACGGGTTCACGATCGGCGGCCCCGTATGGATTCCTCACATATATAACGGCCACGATAAGACTTTCTTCTTTTTCAATTGGGAGCAGTACCGCGAGACAGACGTCTACAGTACGTTGCAAGAAACGGTCCCGACCGTGGCTTATCGCCAGGGGAATTTTCAGAGCGCCATGATCGGTTCTCCAATCGGGGCCGACCCGCTCGGCCGCCCCATTTATGCTGGAGAGATTTACGACCCGAATACCACGCGAACAGTGAGCGGTCAGACTATACGCGATCCCTTTCCCAACAATTCCATCCCGCAGTCGAGTTTCGATCCGATTGCGGTAAGAATTCAGAATTTCATTCCGGCGCCGCAGGGACCGTTTGCCAACGCCCTTGTGAATAACTACGTCCCGAGCTTTTCCGGCACGCAGATCGAGGATATTCCGGCCGTCAAGATCGATCAACTTACGGGATCGAAAGGACACCTGTCGTTCTATTGGACGCGCAAATGGCTCTCCCAGCCCGTCTCAACCACCTTCGGCCTCGCCGATGGCTTACCGGACCCGATTACTTCTTCGATCGCTTCTTTCATAACCTCGCACACGATCAGGCTGAACTACGACTACACTCTGACGCCAACGACGCTGCTACATTTTGGCGCCGGATACTTCGATACGAACTTCTTCGTTCCTTCGGTAACTTCCACGGGAGCGATTACTAATTACAACGCCGCCGAGCAACTGGGCTTGCAGGGCGCCATTGTAAACCGGTTCTTCCCCGCTATTTCGGGCCTGACGGCAACCAACGGCACGGGCGGGATGAAGAACATCGGCTCGGCATCGAATACACACCAGTGGACACAAAGGCCGACATTCAATACCAGCCTCACCAAAGTACGCGACAACCATACTTTTAAATTCGGCGCGGAATTGCGCGTCGAAGGATACCCCGTAGAGAACCTTTCGAATACAACAGGCTCTTATGTATTCAGCGGGGCGCAAACCAGCCTGCCTTATCTCCAGGGTCAGACCTTGGCGGGAGGACAAACACCCGGCTTCGCCTATGCCAGCTTCCTTCTCGGCGATGTGAACCAGGTAAGCATTGCCAACCCCGTTTTTCCAAAACTGGGGAAACATCAACTTGGACTATACGCGCAGGATTCCTGGAAAGTAACCCGCAAACTGACACTGGATTACGGGTTGCGTTACGATTATTCGACTTACCTGCAGGAGCAGTACGGACGCGCGCCCTTCTTCTCTCCCACGACTCTCAACCCGGCGACCGGCAACATACCTGGCGCCGCAATTTTCGATGGCGACGGCCCAGGCCATTGCAACTGTAACCTCGCTAAGAATTATCCTTGGGGGTTTGGGCCTCGTTTGGGCGTCGCTTACCAGATCACGCCCAAAACCGTGTTCCGAGGCGGTTTCGCCATCGTCTATGCCAGCTCGGAGGCGAATAACGGCGCGGCTACCACCTTGGGAGGCTCCTCGAATACTGTTTTGGCCCCAAGCTTCGGTGCGGCAGTCACCACTCTATCGCAAGGTATTCCGCGGTCCTTTGATCCGGCGCCTTGGCCGAACTACAATCCGGGACTATACAACGTTACGGGCACGCCCGTGCCGTATGGCACGGATTGGCTCGACCCTAATGCCGGACGGCCGCCACGGCAGTATCAGTGGAGCGTCGGCTTTCAACGGGAGGTGTTCCATAATCTCGCGGTGGAAGCCGAATATGTAGGCAACCGCGGAATTTGGTGGGAATCGCTCGGATTGATCAACCTCAATGCGATCAATCCGGTGACCCTGGCGGCTCGAGGAATCGATATCAATAATCCCGCCGATCAGCAGCTACTGCTATCGACGCTGAACTCGCCAACAGCGATAGCACGAGGATTTAGCACGCCGCCTTATCCAAGTTTTCCGCTGACGCAAACAGTGGCTCAATCGTTGCGCCCGTTCCCGCAGTTCACCACAGTTAACAGCTTGTTTGACCCGCTAGGAGACACGTGGTACGACTCATTGCAGGTCAAAGCGACCAAGCGCCTTTCTCACGGCCTAAGTTTCAATAGCACGTTTACCTGGTCGAAGACGCTCACGATCGGCACCGAGCGCGACCCCAATCCCGGTTCCAGCGGCAACGCGGTTTACAACGATATCTTCGCCCGGGACACCAATAAATATCTTTCGATTTACGATCAGCCGTTCCAATTCACGTTGTCTTTGTCGTACATCACTCCCAGAGTGCGCACCAACAAGGTTCTCTCCTGGTTGACGCGCGATTGGAGCTACGGGACGTTCCTGGCTTATCGCAGCGGGTTGCCCCTCCAGGTTCCATTTGCCAACAACAATTTGTCTTCGCTGATATTCAATAGCATTCCTGGCAACGCTTCCTCTACCGGCACGTTTGCTGACCGCGTTCCCGGTGAACCGCTCTATACCGTGGACATCAACTGCCACTGCTACGATCCCAACGCCACGTTCGTGCTGAATCCGGCGGCATGGACCGACCCGCCGCGGGGCCAATTTGGAACCTCGGCGGCATACTATAGCGATTACCGCAAACAGCGCCGTCCATCGGAAAGCATGAGTTTGGGCCGGACCTGGCGCTTTAAGGAAAGAGCCTCATTCAATCTGCGGATCGAGTTCTATAACGTGTTCAATCGGGCAGTTGTAAATGATCCCAGCAACCTGAACGCTAAAGCGCCGCCAACGAGACTCCCGAATCGGAACGCATCGTCGGGCTTCGGCTATATCAACACGACTACAACCATAGGTGGCGCCGGCGCCGCTGCGGTAGTTAGCGTGCCCGGCGAGAGGCAAGGAACACTGGTCGGGAGGTTCACGTTCTGAGGAACCGCATATACTTATGTTCGCAAAACTCGATAAAATCTGCGGGAATACCGCACTTCTGGTTTTCCTTCTAAATGTAATTGGCGCCAGCAGCGCGCAGCAGCAGACTCCACCGAAGTTTCATCTCCAGGAGGCCGGCATCGCCGACATTCAGCTGGCGATCCTGGCCAGGCAGATCACCAGCGTCGGTCTGGTCGAGTTGTACCTGAAGCGCATCCAGGCTTACAACAACACCTGCATCAATCAGCCGATGGGAATTCTCGGACCGATTACCACCATTCCGCACGCCCGCCAGATCAACGCTCTCTCCACGCTGAACCTGCGGCCGGCGACGCGTAAGAAATGGGGCTTCGACGAACGCAAAGCGCGCAGCATGACGGACACGATTGACAACAATCCGAACATGCCTGACGCGCTGGAGGTCGCGGCCGCACAGGACAGACAGTTCCAGCGGACCGGCAGGCTCGTCGGCCCTCTGCACGGAGTTGTCCTGGCGATCAAAGATCAGTACGACACCTTTGACATGCGCACCACGGCCGGAGCGGACGCGCAATATGCTAACGACCGCCCTCCGGAGGATGCTACGTTTGTCAAGCGCTTGCGAGATGCCGGAGCGATCATTCTGGCGAAGGCCAATCTGGCCGAGTATGCAACGGATGGCGCGCGCAGCTCCTTCGGTGGGACCTTCTGCAATCCGTACGACACAGAGCGCGAGCCGGGCATGTCGAGCGCGGGATCGGCATCCTCGGTCGCCGCCAACCTAGTGACTTGCGCGATCGGTGAGGAAACAGTCGTGTCCATCCGATGGCCGGCTTCCGTCAACAGCCTCGTGGGGCTTGCGCCGACGCAAGAACTGGTCAGCCGGAAAGGAATGATGGGCGCGGGGCTGAATATGCGGACAGGTCCGATTTGCCGTAGCGTGCAAGATGCCGCGAAGGTACTCGACGTGATTTCCGGTTACGATCCCAAAGACGAAATGACTGTGTTCAGCGTTGGACGGAAGCCGTCACAGCCGTATGCCAGCTTTGCGGTGGCACGGCGGCTCGAAGGCCTCCGGATTGGCGTGATTCGGGAATATATGAGCAAAAAACTCTTCTCGAAAGCGGACGAACAAAGCATTGACATTGTCGATCACGCCATTGGCGATCTTCGCAAGCTCGGCGCGACGGTGGTGGACCCTGGTCCCGAAGGCGAACTGTTTCATGGCTGCATTTCCCGTTACGCGCCGGAACTTCTGAACTCGACGTTTACGCGGCAATACCGGGAGCTGTTTCCGGTCGATGCCGCCGGCCGGCCAACCACCGATCAAACGGCTACCCTGCTGAATATGCACGCAAATCCAGAGCGCGTGCCGCCCGGCCTTTCGCTACGCACGATCGTCGTTCCGCCTGCGGAGGGCGAAAGCAAGTACATGATGAACCGGTATCTGCGGGAACGTGGGGACGCCAACATCAAAACCAACGCTGACTTGATCGCAAAGGCGAGATTCTACGAAGACCCGAATTTTCCAGACCGCAAACAAGGGAGGGAGGTGGCGGAACGGGCCACCCGATTGGACACCGCGGCGCGCCTCCAAGCCCGCTTCGCCCTGCAAAACGTTCTGTTGCAGTGCATGCAGGAACAGCGGCTGGACGCGCTCGTATCCCCCATGTCCACCGTTCCGCCACGAAAGCTGACGGCACCACGCGAGCCGAACGCGAATGGCCGCTCTCCGATTGGCTGGTCGCTGATCGGCCAGCAGGGCTTCCCGGCGATTACCGTTCCCGCGGGCTTCACAACGGAAATCTGGGATCGCGAGCGCGATGGCAACGGTGGTACACGGCTGGTCGGCCCCGTAAAGGCTGCCTTGCCCGTCGGCGTAGACTTCCTCGCCCGCCCGTTCGACGAAGGGATTTTAATCCGCATCGCATCGGCTTTCGAAGCGGCGACCCGGCATCGGAGGCCACCGCCGGACTTTGGGCCATTGCCGGGCGAACCGTAAGCCGGTGTGGCTCCTACTTGATATGCCCTTGCGTAAAGTCCCGGTTATTTTCTTCGCAAGAGTATTCAATCAGCTCCTGGCCCGGCTTCATGCGCGTGAAGATGCGCTCGTTCTTCCATGGCTTGGTATAGGTCTTCGGGTCGTCCACGGTCATTTCGTAGGCGATGTGTTGCGCGTCGGTTAGCGTGAACCGCTGAATCAAATGGAGCCGGTCACTATGCGGGTGGCCAATGGTATCCAGGCGCGTTCTTCCGTTAAAACCAGTGGTGTCCACCACCAGCGTATCCCCCTCCCAGCGGCCGACGGAGTTACCGAACCAGGTAGGCTGCAGATCCTTAGGGTGATCGCGATTCATGTAAATCACGTGAAACCAGGTGTTCTGTTCAAACAGCAGGGCGATGTAATCGTCGTTCTGCATGATTTGAATCGGGTAGCCGCCAACATTGACAGATCGCATCAGACCAAAAGGCAGGCAGTGACCCGTGTAGTCGAACTTCGAGACGTCATAGTTCTTGAAGTTATCGGCGCCCCATGCGGTGAACGGAAGTTCGCCCGCGCCTTTTTGATCGGGCAGCCGGTCTTTGGTCATATCCGGAACATATGGATGATCCCACACACCTTGCAGATTCGGTTTGCCGTTCGGCATCCGCGGGATATCCGCAGCCACGGCTGACGAAACCATAGTCAGGACTGCAACTAGCATCTTCATGGAGCGCCTCGAATATCGACCGAAATTTATGCCGGGATTATATCAACTTCTTCCGAAAACATCGGGCGTTCGAGTCGCGCGCCGCGACCACTAGATGTATGCCAGCAGGCGTCCGGCCGTCACGGCGCCCAACCAGCAGATCAGGCTCGCCCACGCTAGCGATCTGGCGCTCTCCGGCAACTTACCGTCCGGCCCCAGACACCGGAACACCTTGTTCCGCGTGCGCTGAAGCAATACGACGCCCGCAAAAATGAAAATCATTTTGATGTAGAACGTGGGATCGACGAGCTTGGTAGTAGCACCGGCCATCACCAGAGCTGTGCCGGTGATCGCATTCAGCCAAAAACCACCCCACATCAGCGGATACAACCGCTCCATTGGTCCGACCGGAGTTTTGGGCGAAACTCCCAGGAGCCGCAGACTGATAATGGCACTGGTGCCGGCCACTATTCCCATGCCCATGACGTGTAGCCACAGAACCGTGGGATACGCCCAGAGGGAAGGGGACTCGCGCACCCACGTGCTGAAGCTGAGCGCTTCGATGGATTCCAGGAAACTCAATGGTCTATGCTCCCTTCCCTTTGGCCTTTTGCTCCGCGGGATCGGCCGTCTTCTCTATGAGATATCCCAGGACACCCACCAGCACGCTCGCGCCAATTGCAATCGAAGTCACGATTAGAGCTAATACAATCGACATTGGAGCCTCAGAATGAGTGGCCGAGAAACGGCAACATCTGACCGCAGAAGATCACGCCCACCCACAGCGCGATTCCAGAAGCCGCGGCCACTTTCGCCGTCATTGGCGGCATGTCGCCGGCCTCTACGCTCCAAGGCTGGTCGAACACAGTGAAGTACATGGCGTTAGCTCCCGCCACCAAAATCAAAACCAGTTTCCAGACGAAGGTTGGGTTGGAAATATAGAAATTCGCGGGAGCACCGATGAAGAAAAACATGCCGGTAACCACATTCAGGCCGAACCCTAACACTCCCCACGGCAGCAAGCGGTGCAGCGTCGAAAACGAGAGGCTCTTCATGAAACCCAGCATCCGCAGGTCCAACAACAGCACGACGCCAAACAACAGCGACAACCCGATGAAGTGAACCGTCTCACTCGCCGCCCAGCACCATTTGTCGTTCACCATGCCTGCCGCGATAACGCTTGCTAGCGTCGGATCCGCGGTCGCGGTTTCCACCGGAGCGGGCCCCGTGCGAATCTCCGCGTGGTGGATCTCCCCGCCGATGTTGGCGGCGCGCGCCATCATCCCGAACGTCGCCAGCCCTGCCAGGAGGACAGCCGCCAGCATCCCCTGCGGCACGCGGGACGATCGCCGATACTGCCACAATCCCAGCCACGATAAGGCGCCCGTCAATTCCATGAATCCAAGCGCGTCGAATGCCGCGCTTTTGTGCATTTCAATCAGGTTCTTGGAAATCTGAGGGTTGTCCATCAACGCCAACTGCGCGGCGGTTCCGGTGGTAAACGTCGGAATGGCTAGGAGTGCGATAAAGAAAAATATTGCCAGGCTGGCGCGCTTGAGATCGTCGCTTTTGGCCACGAGGGCCGTGACGAAGACACCTAGTCCGACCAGCATGCCGACAGTCGGAAAATGATTCAGTAAGAGATGTAAATGTACTAAGTTCATAAAAGACCAGGAAAGTCCCTGAGGGCGTGCTCAATTGCCGGCGGGAAGGGCCGCCGTTGGGCGACCGGGGATCGAGCGACCGGGGATCGGGCCAGTTTAGTGCAGAAGCTGGGTGGCTATGTCCTCCGTCTCATCTGATATTCGAGCGTTGCCACCGACTCGTGCTCGTCGATGGCCCGGAGCATGCCCATGGCCAAGTCCAATGGAAAAGCACTGCCCGCAGGTCCTTGGCATCCTTAGCGGGCCTGTAGGGTGGACCGGACTGTCGCGGCCCGAACTGAGCATTTGCCGTGGGCAGCCCGGCGAGGGCGAGAACGACCCCAATCGCCAGGCGCGTCCAAATGCTCATTCGAAACGCCACAACGGTCCCCCTTTCCTGGCTAATCGTTGGGACCGCCGCCGGAGACCACAATCTCATGCCCGTCAGGGTAGACCACCGTTTTCAGAAAGCCTAACGGATGCCCGTCCTTCGCGGGGAGGAACTTCACCTTAATGGGATCCCCAACGTGGAGGGCATTGGGTCCGATTTTTCCGACCCCCCTCTGTGCGAGGGCCGAGACGGAGCCGAGTGTGAACACCCACTCGGTCGACGAGCCGTCCTCATTCTTGACGAGTATGGACAACGACCCATGGGGATTGGTGAACTGAACTTTGTCGACCGTCCCCGCCAGTTCCTTTTCCGCTTTCATGTCGTACACGCCAGCGAGGGAATGGTGAGCCTGCAACGAGAAACTCGCCATCAACCCCCACAAAGCCACAAAGCCTAGAGTTCGCTTGATCATTGGTGCACCTCCGCAAGGTTGTCGGCCAAAAATCGTATCACTATCACGTAGTCATTCGCAATCACCCTTTCGAGTCTGTGCCCGCTTCGTCTTCCAGGGCGCTTCCGGATCCGAGTGGCAATCCCAACGTTGTCGCCAAATTCACGGTTTCTACGCAGGCCTTCACTGCGTGCTATAGGACTTCAAGGAGTTCATCCGGATCGCCGGCATGACGAACAAAAAACAGCCCGTCCCGGAGTGGGCTCCGAAACGGGCTGCGGGTCTGGTAACTGAAGAACGGTTAGTGTCGAAGCTGAGTGCTGAAGCTGCCTGTTTCGTACACTTCGCAATTGGCGCGTTCGGGGACAATTCCGTCGCCGCCGCCTTTCCGCAGGATTCGCGTCGGCATCACCCAGGGCTCAATGAACGAATCCGGATCTTCGATCGTCATGTCATAGCGGATTTCATTTCCAACACGAGTGAGTTTCTCAATGATGTGCATGTCGGCGGAATGGAAGAGGCCCCCTCGTCCCAACCACGTCGTATCGGTGAATGAAGTGGAGTCGATGACGAGCGTATCGCCTTCCCATTTACCGATGCTGTACCCATAGTACGTTGGTTCGAGTTCCTTCTCCGCAGTACGCGCGCGTCCGTCCGTGGGGATGTCGCGAAATTCCGTGTTTCCGCCCCCGTAATCGGCATACTGCCTATAGAACATGATGATGTCTTTATCGGTTTGGATAATCCGCATGGGCGTGCCTTGCCGTGGGAGTCCCAGTGGCTGACAGGTCATCACAGGATCGTCTTTATTGGTCCATTGATCGAGTTCCTGGATCTTGTCCCAATACTGGGGTTTGTAAAGGGGACGACTCGGCCCAAACCGCGAGGGTGAGATCCACTCATAATCCACCCAGAAGTTGTCCATCGGGACTTTGCAGCCGGTTTCGGGGTTGATTCCCGCACCCTTCACCTGCGTTGGACCACATCGGCGGTTTCCACTACCCGTAATTGCAAGAGGGGGGGGAGCCCAGTTTCCTGTCATATCCGGATGTCCGTCAGCCAGCCGCGGCGTTTCGACGGAGGCAGTCTGCTTCGCCGGCGCCGGTGCGTCGACATTCAGAGTCCAGTTGGGCGGCTGAATCGTCGGTTTGATCGCCGCCTTGATGCTTGCCGGTACCGGCATGACGACATACATCTGTCCCGTTTCCGTCACCGTCGTCGTAATGTCGCGAACCACAGTGCCGTTGTGCTTCTCGGTCATCCTGCCCGCGTAGAACGCCTCCGCCGGATTCAGCGGATTGTTCCAGTCTTTATAGTTGGTGTAGAGGAACTCGTAAGCCTTCGCGCCTTGGTTTCACGATCACGCGCTCCGCCATGAACTTGTCGTTGAGCGTCGCGCTTGCGATCGCATTGGGGACGCCGGGAATCGGGAACGTCACGACGGGCTTATTGCCTTCCCATGCGACGGAGTTTTCCCGGCCGTTCGCAACCAGGAGTATGCTCGCCGTTCCGCTCTTGTGGTGGTAGCCTCGCAGCGCACGAGAGCGGAGTGGGGGCAAGTTGACCAGGGCTGCCCGGCTTCGGGTTGGGGCGCAAACCGAGAGCAATTCGGAAACAGACGCTTCGTTCGGGATCGCGACCGTTCATCCCTTCGGTCGGGCGAAACCGAGTGTCTTTTCGATGAGCGTGTTTTCGCCCCGAAATGCAGAGCAGGCATGGGCAACTCACGATCGGTACGCCTATCGTACTTCAG
>DATBID010000622.1:0-5952 GCA_036557125.1 Bryobacteraceae bacterium
GCGGCGATAGCGATATCCATTTCCCTTCCCCGCGCGCCGGAAAGCCGGCGATACAGGTCTGCCGCTATCGAGGCCTCGGTAACCGTAAATGGGAGGCATGTTTCATCGGGAATCAGCCGCCGCTGGACGTTGAGATCCGCGGGAGTGCGCGGACCTCGCCGCCATTCGTAGAGTACGAGTACCGGCATGACCAACTGCGTCCCTTCGGCAAAAAAACGCGCCATACGCGGCCGCGCCTTTTGATATCCGGTCAGACTTTCAATGAGGGCCGAACTATCGATTGCGATCCTCATGCCCGCGCCAACCAGCCCTGCGACTCTCGCGAATGTCCGCGAGTTCTGCATCAACCTCTTGCTGAGGACGAGTCGGCGCTCTTTGCGCCAATTCATCCAGGATGGCCAACCGGCGTTGTATCTCCCGTGGAGACAAGCGGTCGGAATGCGCCGCAAACTCCATGATCGCCTGACGAGCCACTTCGCTCTTGGCTTTGCCCAAACGCTTGGCCGTTCGATTCAGCAACTGCACCGTTGCGTCATCCAACGTCATAGTAATTTTGGTCATTGCCATAGCTATGGCCATATTACCATACAACGGAGCTCTATTGGGGCGAGCACGATCTGCTGTCACTTCGCGAAAGGGAAGCGTCAGAGTTCTCAATAAAACAAATACTTCCGCCACTGTTCGTCGCCTTTGCCCAGCAGGCGCATCAGGTGGCGACTGGTGTGCAGACTGAATGGTCGCGGCTGGCGCGCCAGCCTCATCCCGGCTTCTTCGGGAGTGCGATTGCCTTTCTTGTTGTTGCAGGGGTGGCAGCAGGCGACCAGATTTTCCCAGGCCGATTCGCCGGCTCGGGAGCGGGGGACGACATGATCGAGCGTTAAATCGCCCGAAGGCAGCGTGCGATGGCAATACTGGCAGGTGTAGCGGTCGCGCATGAGGATGTTCTTGCGCGAGAGCGCGCGGGTCTGGTGGGGAATCCGGCGGTATTCAAGCAGGCGGATGACGGAGGGAAGGCGGACGGCGGCGCGGGCCGAATGCACCGCGTGCGCCGACTCCTCTTCGGCGGACGCAACGCCCTTCAGCACCAGCACCAGCGCCCGCCGGGCGCCGCAGATATTGATCGGCTCATAGCTGGCGTTCAGGACCAGCACTGGTTTCTGCAGGCGGTCATTCGCCATGGTTTTTCTCCTCTGAAGTGAATTGGGGAATTGCGGACAAGCGGCGGTCCGCTCGGGCAACGGTTGCGATCGCGATCCTCACGGCTCCCGCGGCGCGCAGCGTGCGCGCACACGCCGCCGCGGTCGAGCCGGTTGTCAGAACGTCGTCGATCAGAAGAATGCGCCGGCCCTCCACCGGGCGCCGGCAGGCAAATGCGGCGGCTACGTTCTTGCGGCGCTCGGTATTGCTCAGACCGGCTTGGGCGGACGTGAAACGGCGGCGGCGGAGGGCATTCACCACCGGAAGGCCCCATTTCCGGGCGATCCCGCGAGCCAGCAGGTCGGATTGGTTGAACCCCCGCTGCCAACGCTTGCGCCAATGCAAGGGAACCGGCACGATGGCGTCGAAGCATTCACTGCGCGGAACCGCGGCGGCGAGCAATTCCACGAGCGGCTTAGAAAAGGTTCTGACCCGCGCGTACTTGAAAAGATGAATCCACTCGCGCAGCCGGCCTTCGTAGGAGCCGAAGCAGTAGGCGGCATCAAACCCGCGCAAGCCATGGCGGCACAACGCACAGCGGCCTTCCGCATCCAGAGGGAAAGCGTTTTCGAAAGGCGTGCCGCAGCTTCGACAGAAATAATCGGCCGCCAAACGCTTCGGCGAGCGCGAGCAATCCGGGCATAGCGGAATCCGCGAGGCGAGGCGCAAAGGCTCACCACAGATGCGGCAATCGTCGGGGAAAAAGAGGGTAAAAAAGGCGTGGAGGGGTGTCTGAACCGCTGAGGTACAGTAGCTGGTCAGCCTGCTACTCGAGAAGACTCACCTCCGCACCGCTCCAAGTTTTTATTATACGGGGCGGCGCGGAAATGCACAAATGCGCTAAGAACCGGGGACCAAGGACCGGGGTTCGGCAACAGACTCGCGGCTGGGGCCGATAGCGACAATTCGCCAGGGACAGACAAGGGGAGTGTTGGTGTCGATGGCCAATTTCGGGTTGTTCGGAAGGGGCGGGAGAGCGGTTTCGAGTATTGTGCCTTCGGTGTGGTTGAGGTAGAGCGGCGGGTAGCCGCGCTCGTCGGCTTGCGAGATCGAAATCCAGATCGAGCCGGGTTCCCGCGCCACAAACGGCGTCGCGATGATCGGATCCGGAGAGATCTGGCTGAGCTTCATCGCCGTCGGCGGTTTCGCGGGGACGCCAAAATCGGGCGCCAGAGACGGAAATGTCTCTATGTCTTCCGGAAAACGGAATTCCGTGTCTTCGTTTTGGATAAAAATCTCCTCCACCAGAGAAGTCTTCGGAATGACATAGCGAAAAGCGACACCGGTATCAAAAGCTCGGGCTTCGAGACTGATGCGGCGGCCCGTGGTGCCGTTTTGCATGTATTCGAGAGAGATCCCGCGATAGGCATTGGCGCTTTCGGATTTCTCGGCGATCAAGCCCAATTTCTCGCCAAGAGGCGACTGCTCGCGGATTTCGAAGGCAATGAACGAAGTATCAATGACGGGTTTTCCCTTATACAGAACTTGATAGGCGAGGCGGTCGGGTTCCCCACGAGAGGGAACAGCGAAGAAAGCGCGGAACTCGATTTGGCCGTTCGGGGAAGTTACGGAACGAAGATCCTGGGAGAAGAGCGGGGGCAGGCAAAGCCAACCAACTAATAGTTGGCAGGCGAAAGCGCCTGCCCCACCACGAAACATGCTATGCCCAGCTAAAGCCGGACTTGGAAAGCGGCAAGCTGCGAATACGCTTGCCGGTGGCCGTAAAGATGGCGTTCATAACAGCCGGAATCAGTGGCGGCATAGCGGGCTCGCCGAGACCGGTCGGAGGATTCTCCGTCTTCAGGAAATGGATTTCGACTTCCGGGGCCTGCGCCATACGCAACATCGGATGACGGTCATAGTTGGTTTGGACAACATGCCCTTTCTCGATGGTGATTTCCTGAGCCATCAGCTCGCTCAAGCCATCCATCACGGCGCCTTGCGTCATGTTCTCGGCGCCACTCGGGTTGATGACCTGGCTGCCGATATCAGCGGCCACCCAAACCTTGTGCACTTTCAGCTTGTTGGCCGAGTTGACGCTCACTTCGGCCACTTCGGCGAAGTAACCTAGGTGGCTATAGTGGAAGGCCACACCCTTGGCGGTCCCGCGGGGGGATTTCTTGCCCCAGCCGGACTTTTCCGCGACCAGTTGGACGACACCTTTCATGCGGTCCGCGTTCAGGCCGGGAGCGCCGAAGCCTCCCCGGCCGGCGGGAGGAGGTGGGAGCGGTGCGCCCTGGTTCAGCAGAGCTAAGCGGAACTCCACCGGGTCCTTGCCCGCAGCGTGCGCCAGCTCATCGATGAACGACTGGATGACGAAAGCGAACGAGTTGCTGCCGGGAGCGCGGAGAGCGCCGGTCTTCTTCCCCAGTTCCATAGCTGAGATATGCAATGCATAGTTGGGAACGAAGCGCTGCGGAAACTCCGTGGGTCCCATGGCTGCGGCGTTGGCGAAGCGAACCTGACCTTTATCAGGGTCGAAATGGCCGTAGGCGACGAAGTGATTCTGCCAGGCCACGATTTTCCCGGACTTGTCCAGGCCGGCCTTGAAGAACTGGAAGCCGCCGGGCCGGTAGTAATCGTGGACAAAATCGTCTTCCCGCGACCACAACAGCTTCACGGGAGCGCCGGCCAGTTTGGAGATGTAAGCCGCTTCCACCATGTAGTCGTTCGTGAGGCGCCGGCCGAAACCGCCGCCGCCACGCACCATGTGAAGCGTAACGTCCTTGTCTTCAATTCCGAGAGCGCGGGCAGAGAGGTTGCGACCGCCCTGCGGAATCTGGCTGTTGGTCCAAATCTCGCACTTGCCGTTCTGGTAGTGAGCCGTGCAGTTCTGGGGCTCGAGCGGAGCATGGGCGATCAACGGATAGGAATACGCCCCTTCGACTACTTTGGCGGCGCTGGCCAGAGCGCCATCGGGGTCGCCATCGTGGCGAAGGGTCTGCTGCGGCTTGTCCTTGCTCATTTGCTGGGCGCGCTGGGCGAACTCGGCGGTAGACTGGTTGGCGTATTTGCCTTCATCCCAGGTGACCTGCAGTTTCTTGCGTGCCGTCTGCGCCTGCCACCAGGTATCGGCAACGATCGCGATGCCGCTTTCCAGGCCGGGATCGCCGGGCAGTGGATTTTCGGCGATTTCCGGACGCTCCACGATGAACGCATTCCGCACGCCGGGCATTTTCTTGATCTCGTCCAGATTGGCGCTGACCACTTTACCGCCGAAGACGCCGCACTTTTCGTAAGAGGCGTAGAGCATACCGGGCAGCGTCATGTCGATGCCGAAAATCGGCTTGCCGGTGACAATATTGGGCAGTTCCCGCTGATGCAGCGGCTTGCCGATGATGGTGTAATCTTTGGGGTCTTTGAACTTGAGCGACCTCAGGTCCGGCATCGGCATGGACCATGCCTTGTCCGCCAGTTCCCCATAACCCAGCGAGCGGTTCGAAGCTTTGTGGAGTACGCGGCCGGCCGAGGTCGATACTTCGGATTCCGGCACGTTCCACGTTTGGGCAGCCGCTTTGATGAGCAGCGCGCGCCCGGCTGCGCCGGCCTGGCGCATCGGAACCCAGTTCTGCGGCGTGGCCAGAGAGCCGCCCGTGAACTGTCCCGCGTATTTGGTGTCGTCGAAATCGGTCTGCTCGATTTTGACATTCTTCCAGTCGACATCCAACTCTTCGGCGATCAGCATCGGCAGCATGGTTTTGACACCCGTGCCGACCTCTGGATTTTTCGCCATGATGGTGGTTGTGCCATCGGTAGCGATCTTGATGTAGACGTGAGGGTCTGGGGGCGCGGGGGCCGGACCTCGGCCCTGTGCCGAGGCTTTGGGTTGCACGTAGAGACCGAGCAGCAGCCCGCCGCCCGACGCCGCAGTGACTTTGAGAAAAGAACGACGATCGATGCGCATGGTGTGTGGCCTCCTTTATTTAATTCCGTTGGCTTCGGCAGTTTGCACGGTTTTCGCCGAAGCGGTGTTGGCAAGTTGCGATGCCTTGTGAATCGCCTGGCGAATGCGGAGATACGTCCCGCAACGGCACAAATTGCCGTTCATCGCCGAAGTGATATCGCTGTCCGATGGTTTCGGGTTCTTTGCCAGCAAAGCGGCGGCGGACATCATCTGTCCCGCCTGACAATAACCGCACTGCGGCACATCGATTTCCTGCCAGGCAACCTGCACCGGATGCGTGCCATCGGCGGAGAGTCCTTCAATGGTCACAATCGGCGCGCTGGTGGCGGCGGAAACCGGAGTCTGACAGGAGCGAACGGCGCGGCCGCCGAGGTGAACTGTGCAAGCGCCGCATTGGCCGATTCCACATCCATACTTAGTGCCGTGCATGTTCAGCACGTCACGGATTACCCACAGCAGGGGCGTGTCCGGCGTTACGTCAACCGTGGCAACGCGCCCGTTCACGTTTAGTTTGTAGGCCATAGCGTCTCCGGGAAACAAAAACAGAATATAGCATTAAGGGATGGCCGCGCAACTTTCGCTGGACAGTTGCTGCGGTAAGGTATTAGCTTGTGCCCTCGTGGAGGTCGCTCTGCCGCACGACAAGAACTCCGTTCTCTTAGAAACAGCCGCCCGCCAAAATCGCATTCTGGACGGGCTTTCGGACGATTCCCTGAACCGGCTTCTCCAGCAGGCATCCCTCATCGATCTTGAGCGCGATCGCGTGCTGTATCGCTCGGACCGAACGATGCCAGCGATTTATTTTCCGGCGAGCGGAACGGTCGCTCTGCTGGTTGGAGCACAAAACGGGG
>DATBID010000623.1:0-11185 GCA_036557125.1 Bryobacteraceae bacterium
AAACGGGCACGGAGGCACCAATCCCTTATCGACCATAGCTTGCCACCCGGGTCTATCACAATTAGAAACGCCCCGCTCCCCCGACTCAAGTTTCTGGTTCAATACATCGAGCCCAGGCGCGTGAGTACGCTGTTAACCGAAGGGTTGCAGGTTCGAGTCCTGCCTGAGGAGCCATTAACTCAATAATTTAGGCATGATCTCTACCGGCCCACACTCGACGCCGCCGAACCGGTTGTAGAGCGATCTATTTTTAAAATCAGCAACTTGACCGGATTGAAGCGCGATGCGCTCCTCGATTTTCCGTGGTCCACCGAAGGGTTTTAGATTCCGGCTGAGCCCCTCGAGCCATTCTAATCAGTCGTTTGCGCCTAGGAAGTTGTTCCAGCAGCCCGAACACTTGTCCCATTTCTTTGCCCATCAACCTCGTTGCCCGGCCCAGTTCAGGTTTACGAACTATGCATATACATGCAAATACATCTGGGTGGGCATTTGGGTGGGCGGTTCCGGCACCCTCAAGGGTGCTTTTCGTAAGCCATAGGTTCTCAACGGTGGAATCGAATCCCGGGCTTTCAACCCGTGTTAACCGCCTGGTCGACACACAGGCGGCCCTTTCCAGGATGGCCCCGGTTCGGGAGACGAGTGGAAGATCGGAAGATCACTGACGAGCCAGACGTCATTAGACAGAGCTCGAAGCGAAGCATTGCTCAGGATCAGCGGTACAGCTGGTGCAGCGGAATGGCAGCCGCGTTAGCTTGAGGTAGGTGTTCGAGCTAGTTGGAACGAGTTTTTGCAGGTTCGCGATCGTGGCGGAATTGGCAGAAGCGCATGCTTGAGGTGCGTCTACTCGAACGGGTGTGGAGGTTCAAGTCCTCTTGACCGCACCATCGACTGGAACTCAATCCACGCGGAAAGTTCAACCGTTCAAGCGCGCGCGAGTGTGGTATCCGAAGGCGGAATCACTGTAGCGAGTTTGCACGTGATAGATGCCGAAAACGACGTTCGGGTGCAAATTAAGCGAATTCTGCCAGTTGAAGATAGACAGACGACTGCCCCCGTCATCACGAGCCCCCGAAGTGAGAGCCCCGTCTTGAGCGCCGTTACCTCCATTCACCTTTTGGTCCGGCCCGGGGTCGCCACGCGTTCTGCGGGCCGCTATACTTCGAGTAGGGAATTGTCTCGCGAGCGTGATGCCGATCAACACGCGCGCAACCGCCCGAACGCTTCAGGCGGATTGACCCTGCCCAGGCTGCGTCGGCTGTCGCAGGTTTTCTTTCTCGCATTGTTCGTGTTCCTCCTGTGTCAAACCGAGTTTCGCGGATCCTTGCAATCGGGCAACGGCGAAATCTGGTTGTCCTACCCGGTGCGGCTCTTTCTCGAAACGGATCCGCTGCTTGCAGTTTCGAATGCATTGGCCACGCACGCGCTCTATCACGGATTGCTCTGGAGCCTGATGATCCTGATCCCCACCCTCTTTCTCGGGCGGTTCTTCTGCGGCTGGATCTGCCCGCTAGGAACTCTGAACCATTTCTTCAGCCACATTAGATCCGAGAAAAAACTTGGTAGGCAGCGCATTGAGGGCAACCGGTATAAATCCTGGCAGAACTTGAAGTATTATCTGCTGATCGGATCATTGGTGATCGCCTTCTTCGGCGGATCGCTCGTGGGAATCCTGGACCCGATCGCCCTCACGGTGCGCTCGCTCGCACTGTCGATTCTCCCCGGACTCAACTACGCCCTGAATGCCGCACTCGATCTGGCGGGACAACAACCAACCGGCGTGGTGAGCTCCATCGTAGGCGGAATCCGCTTCCTGCTTGGGCAAGTGATTCTCGAATTCAAACAGCCGCACTTCCGCCAGGGATTCCTTCTTGGGTTGCTCTTTGTCACGATTGTCACGCTGAACCTTCGCGTCACCCGGTTCTGGTGCCGAGCGTTGTGCCCGTTGGGAGCGCTGCTCGGTCTGCTTTCCCGGTGGTCGGTTCTGGGCTTGGAGAAGCACGCCGCGCGTTGTGAGGACTGCAACCGCTGCTTGCTGCACTGTCAGGGAGGGGACGACCCGATTCCCGGTGTGCCGTGGCGGAAGGCTGAATGCCATCTGTGCTTGAACTGCGTTGCTGATTGTCCGGAGAGCGGAATCCAGTTCCGGTTTTTTCCGCGAACCACAACGCTGCGGGAGGGCGCCGACCTCAAGCGTAGAAAGGCGCTGACGAGCATGCTGGCCGGCGCGGCGACGCTCCCCTTGCTGCGCAGCAACACAGGGTTGGCCGCAGAACCCAATGACCGCCTGATCCGGCCCCCGGCCGCGCTCCGAGAAGAAGAATTTCTCGCTCGTTGTATCCGTTGCAGCGCCTGCATGAAGGTTTGTCCGAATAACGGCCTGCATCCGGCCGTGACCGAAGCCGGCTGGGAGGGAATCTGGACGCCAGTGCTGGTGCCACGAGTCGGCTATTGTGAGCCCAGTTGCTCGCTGTGCGGGCAGGTGTGCCCTTCGGGTGCGATCTGGGAGTTTACATCTCGCGAGAAGGCGTGGGTCTCCCCAAGTGAAGACCGCAAGCCCATCCGCATTGGCACGGCATTCTACGATCGCGGGCGATGCCTGCCGTGGGCGATGGCGACCGAGTGTATCGTGTGCGAGGAGTGGTGCCCGACCTCCCCTAAGGCCATCTACCTGCTACCGGCCGAGGTGATCGATGCGGCTGGTAACAAGCAAACCGTGCGGCAGCCCTATCTGGACCCGGAGCGCTGCGTGGGCTGCGGTGCTTGTGAATTCGCGTGCCCGGTGCACGATCACCCCGCGATTTATGTCACCAGCGTGGGCGAGAGCCGGTCGCCAAGCAATCAACTCCTACTCCGTCGCGCCGCGAGCCCCAGTTCGTATTTGCCGGAGACTGGCGAATCACCTGGGTGGTCGAAATCTAGCGAGACTCGAGTCTTCGAAGCCTCCGATCTTTGGAGATACCTCGATGGCGACGCCGAGCGCTACCTGCGGGCCGGCATCCGGCGGACGTTTACGGCAGACTATCGGTACCGCGATCATATCGAGGCGGTTGCCGACGTCCACTTCATGAATACGGCCACCTCCGCTGCCGTACTATTCGAGTCCGAACCCGCCGCTGGCAGTCGCGCGGTTCCGTTGGGCGAAGCCGGCAGAAGTTATGGTCAGAGTCTGACATTTCGAAAAGGTCCTTTCTTCGTGCGTCTGGTGGCTTATCAGGAGGACCCGCAAACTGCCGATGAGCTACTCCGTCTCGCGGAGGCCATCGAGCGGCGCCTGGTGGTATAACGGAATCGGAATATCCGAATCTGACGCCGGAAGGAGCTATATGAGCCGGCCGGCCGATATCACCCGACGAAATGCGTTAGGCGCTTGTATCGCGGGCGCGCTGGGCGCTCA
This sequence comes from Bryobacteraceae bacterium, assembly GCA_036557125.1. Lineage (GTDB taxonomy): Bacteria > Acidobacteriota > Terriglobia > Bryobacterales > Bryobacteraceae > PSRJ01. The sequence goes on from DATBID010000623.1 coordinate 3,395, forward strand.
CGGTGCCGTAACCGATAAATCGAGAGTTGTGGTGGCGCGCGACCCCTTGTTGGGGCGTACGCGAGCCTCCACTGACTCCATCCGCCTTTTGAAGGTGTTGGACCGCGCCATGCAGTCGCTCTATGATGCCGACAATCCGGTTGAGCCCTGGCGCCAAGTCGTCCGCCCCGGCGAGGTCGTTGGGTTGAAGGTCAACGGGCTCGCCGGCAAAGGGGCGTCGACCAGCGTGGTGCTGGTGGACGCCATCTGTGAGCGCTTGCGTCAGGCGGGCGTTCCGGAAAGAAATATTGTGATCTGGGACCGCTTGAACTCCGACCTGGAGAGCGCTGGATTTCGCGTTTCCGCCCGGAAAGACCGCATTCAATACGTCGGAAACGATGACGCGGGCTACGAAACGGAGCTGGCGGTTCACGCGAGCGCCGCCAGCCGAGTCGCCGTCACGCTCACCCGTACCTGCAATGCCGTCATCAATTTACCCGTACTCAAGGACCATGGAATCGTCGGCGTGACCGTGGCGCTCAAAAACCTGTTCGGCGCCATTCACAACCCGAACAAGTACCACAATGACGTGGGCGACCCCTATGTCGCCGACGTATACATGCTGCCGCCGATCCGTCAGAAGGTGCGGCTGGCGATTTGTGATGCGATCGTCGCCCAATACGAAGGCGGGCCGTCCTACATGCCGCAATGGTGTTGGCCGTACAACGGGCTCATCGTATCTCGCGATCCGGTGGCTCTGGATTACACCGGTTGGCAGATTCTCGAACGCAAACGGGCCGAGCGTGGCATGCCGTCACTGCGCAACGCGCGGCGCGAGCCCACCTATATCGCAAGGGCCGCTGACCCACAACATCACTTGGGAGTGAACGACCCGGCGCGCATTGACCTAGTGGAGGCCTGAGGTATGGATCGACGCGCGTTTCTTGGTACGCTGACGCTGCCCTGTTTCGCGTCTGCTTCCGCGGAATCCGATGCGGCGTTCATCCGCGAGGCACGCTTCTACGAGAAGCTGCCTTATAAGAAGATCAAGTGCAAGCTCTGCCCCCGCGAGTGCGTGATCGATGACCGCGAGCGTGGATATTGCGGGGTGCGCGAGAACCGGGGCGGCACGTACTACACGCTGGTCTACTCACGCGTCTGCGCCGCGCACATCGATCCAATCGAGAAAAAACCGCTGTTCCATTTCGCGCCTGGAACGCTGGCCTTCTCGGTGGCCACCGCCGGTTGCAACGTGAATTGCAAGATGTGCCAGAACTGGGACATCTCCCAAGTCCGCCCGGAGCAGGTGCGCAATACGTATCTGCCGCCGCAGCAGGTTGCCGCGCTGGCTCGGCAGGCCGGATGCGCTTCCATCGCCTACACCTATAGCGAACCCGTGATTTTTTGCGAGTATGTGCTCGATACTGCCGATGCCGGGCATGCCGCCGGCGTGAAGAGCGCGGTGGTGACCGGCGGCTACATCCAGCAGGAGCCGCTCAAGCAATTGTGCGCGCGGGTCGACGCCATCAAAGTCGACCTCAAGGCGTTTTCCGAAAAGTTTTACAAAGAAGTCGTTAACGGCGAGCTGAAACCGGTGCTCCAGGCACTCTCGTTCATTCGCGCGCAGGGCGCCTGGAATGAGATCGTCTATCTGGTGGTGCCGGGCCTGAATGATTCCGACGCCGAGTTCCACAGCTTGGCCCACTGGGTGAAGGCGGAACTCGGTCCCGACGTTCCGCTCCACTTCACGCGTTTCTACCCGAACTATTTGTTAAAAGACCTGCCGCCGACACCGCTCGCCACCCTCGATCACGCGAAGGCCATCGCGGACGCGGAGGGCCTTCATTACGTTTACATCGGCAATGTGCCCGGCCATCCGGCCGAGAACACATGGTGCCCGAAATGCCGCGGCCTGCTGGTCGAGCGCGCCGGGTTCCTGGTGAAAGCCATGCGAATCAAGCAGGGCAAGTGCCCCGACTGCGGGTTGACGATCCCAGGGAGATGGACATGAGAATCCTGAGTTTTGCAGTCATTAGTTTGCCGGCAGTAACCGCGGCGGTACTGCTCTTCGCGCACGCTGCCGCCGCCGGCACTTCGCAAAAGACCCGGCAACCGGCGGTTGCGGGGACGTTTTATCCCGCCGATCCCAAAGAACTCGCGAAGATGGTGGACGATTTCGTTTCCCGCGCGGCTCCTCCGCCGCTCGAGAACGTGGTGGCGCTGGTCGCGCCTCATGCGGGTTATCCCTACTCCGGTCCGGTCGCCGCCTGGTCCTATGCATTGCTCAAAGGCCGAAAAGTGCAGCGTGTCGTGGTGATCGCCCCCTCCCACTACGAGGCGTTTGGGTTTTCGTCGGTATATGACGGCGCCGCGTATGCGACGCCGCTCGGGCAGGTAGCGGTCGACCAAGCCTTCGCGGCCAAGCTCGCCAGGATAAGCCCCCGTATCCGGTTGTCTGACGCGGGTCATCGCCCATTAGGCGATCGGGCAGAACATGCGCTGGAGGTCCAGCTCCCGTTCCTGCAGCGGACCCTCGGTCACTTCCTGTTGGTGCCGATTGTGATGGGCGATCAAAGCTACGAATCGAGCCGCGCGCTGGGAGTGGCGCTGGAGGAACTCAGTCGCGGCTCCGCCACCCTGATCGTCGCCAGCTCCGACCTCTCTCATTACCACCCCTACGGAGACGCCGTGAAGCTTGACCGAAAAACCCTTAGCGCCGTCGAAGCATTTGATTACCTCAGCCTCTCTCGGAATCTGGAACGGCAGGTTTGGGAGGCTTGCGGCGGTGGTCCGATCGTCGCCGCTATGATTGCTGCGGAGCGGCTGGGAGCCTCGCAGGCCAAGCTGCTGAAGTATGCCAACTCCGGCGATACAACCGGCGATCGCAGCCGCGTGGTCGGCTATGGCGCCGTCGCGTTCGTCCAAGGTCCGCCACAGAAAGGCTCGCGAACCGTCTCGCTCAACCGGCAGGACAAGGACATGCTGCTCGATATTGCGCGGAAATCCGTGGAGACCGCAGTGAGGAATCGAAAGGTCTACGAATGTTCCTCGTCCCGGGATGCGCTCGTCGAAGATCATGGCGCGTTCGTCACCTTGACCAAACGCGGCGAGCTACGCGGCTGTATCGGCTACGTGGCAGCCAGCGAGCCGCTTTACCTCACCGTCCGCGATGCCGCCATGATGGCGGCATTGCACGATACGCGTTTTCCGCCGGTTACCGCCAAGGAACTGCCCGACCTCGAATACGAGATCTCTGTGCTCTCGCCCATGCAACATATCCTTGATATAAGAGAAATTCGCGTTGGCGAACACGGGCTGCTGATCCGGAAAGGCGAACGCGAGGGAATCCTCCTTCCCCAGGTTGCCCTCGATCAGGGTTGGGACCGGATGGCTTTCCTGGAAGAGCTTTGCTTCAAAGCCGGCTTGCCCCGGCGCGCGTGGCTCGATCCGGACACTGACATCTTCAGCTTTACGGCTGTGCTATTCGGCGCCCGGCCTCCGGTGCAAGCACTCTTTCCTGACCCGCTGGAGCAGCGGACAAAATGGCCATCAGTGCAGGCGCCAGGCTTACCAGACCGATCAACACCCCCGTTCTGAAGAAGCCGAAGACCGGAACCAGATAAACGCTGAAGAAGACCGCGCCCAAGCACGACCCGGCCAAGTCGAGCGCGTAGAGCGCGCCGGCACCCCGCTTCGGACCGGATGCGAAGAAAAGGCGGCTGGCGAGCGGGAACTCATAACCGCCGAGCGTTCCGCACAAAAGAGCTGCGGACGGAAAGAGCACGTGGCCGATCAGCGGCAAACCGCTTGGGCTGTGCACTTGCGCGGCCGCTGCGAATAGCCCGCAAAGCGCCAGCGGAGCCAAGGCGGCGATCAACTGGAGCCGAGCGAGCGCGCGAAGGCCCCGGTCCCCAGCGCGCAAGCTGAACGCGCTGCCCAGCGCCATCCCCGCCATGAAAGCGCCAATCAAAATCGCAAGCTGCTGGTAGAGGTAGCCGTAGAGGGCCTGGAACGCCAGCAGCAGCAGGATTTCCAGCCCGATCAGCGTGAAGCCCATGGCGGTCGTGCAACCGGCGGCTGCCGCACGAATCCGCCGTTCACTGCGCGTCGAAAACTGAGTACCCGCCACGAGAGCCAGAAGCAGCAGTCCAAGCCCGATTGCCAGAGCGCCGAAATCGACGCCGGCCATCGCGTGAAACGCCGACCTATACGCCGAGCTGAACCGGCTGCTCCACAGCGCGACATCAAAGTAGTATGCGATCGGCGCAAAATCGTGGTTGATCGGAGTGGCCGGATCCGGCCGGATCTGCGATTCCAGATCGCTCATGCGGTCCGGACTCATGCGGAACGGAACGAAATACTCGCTGACGTATTCGGTCGCAAGGCGCCGCGCGCGCAAACGCAACAGCAATTCGTCGGCACTCCGCGCCAGGACGCCCGCGCGGCTTGATGCGAAAAAGTGAACCGATTCGCCGGGAATCGCCATGACTTCTGGAAAAACGGCACGCAGGCTCTTGTGGATCGATCGGAGAAATTCCGCCAGTTCCGGGCTGATGTAGTTCTCCGACGCGGTCAGCCGCAATGAAAGCACTCCGCCCGCGGTGAGTTTGCGGGCAGCCTCTTCAAAAAACTCGACAGTGTAGAACCGGTTGATCTGCGCGGTCTGCGGGTCGGGCACATTGACGATGATGACGTCGAACGTGGAATCCGTCGTCTTCAGGTACAGACGCCCGTCCGCCACGTGCACGTGTACGCGGCGATCCGCTTCGAGAACCGCCCATTGGGCGGGAAAATATTCGCGCCCCAGTTCGAGAATGGCGGGATCGAGTTCCACATAGTCGACGCGCTCCAGGCCGGGATGGCGAAGCACCTGTGCGATGCTCCCGTTGAGGCCGCCGCCAATGAGCAGAAGACTGCGCGGCGCCGGGTGTTCAAGCAACGCATAGTGGACGGCCTCCTCGGCCGCCGCCGGATCGGGCACATTGAAGAGCACGGTACCGTTTTCATACAGGCTGCGGCTGCGCTCGGTGCCCACGACCGCCAGGCTGCCGTATACCGAGGTGCGGGCTGCGATTAGAGGAAGGCCGCGCCAGAACCGCCGTTGCGAACCAGCTTCCAACCGGGAAATTCCACCTGCCAACACGAGCATCGCGGACACACCCGCCAGACCAGCTATTGCCGCGCAACGGGACCATCGCTGCCGGAACACCAAGCCGCACGCGGCAAGCAGGTTCACCAGGCTGAGAAGGACCGCAATCTCGATAGATCCCCAAACCCGGACCAGCACCAGACCCGCCAGAGCGCCTCCGCCGGAAGAGCCGACCGCTTCCCACAGGTATACCGACCCGGTGGCGGCCCCCACCGCTGCGCCGGCTGTCACCCCGTAAAGCCGGCTTCCCACCGTGAACAACGCCCCGGAAAGCATGCAGAAGAGGCTCAGAACCGTAAGCGACGCCAGAACCATGACACCCGGCCCCAGCATTTCGCCTGGAACGGTCTGGAGCGCGGTCTTCGCTGAACGCACCGCCACGATCGTGCCCGGCAGCACGAACGCGAGAAGCACCTGGATTCCAGCCATGATCCGTCGCGGCGCGGCTGCCTCCCGCGCAAGATGGCCCGCCAGGCTGCTGCCCACGGCCGTCCAGAACAGCCAGCTCGCCAGCATCAGGCCGATCGAGATTTCGTTTCCATAAAAGACCACCATCAGCTCGCGCAAGAGGACGACTTGGGCGATTGCCGCTGTAAGGCCAATCAGGATAAGAACCGCTCGAACTCCGAATCCGGCCCTCACACCCTCAGAATGGACTTAAACTGAGGATGAAGTCAAAGGTGTTATGAACCCGCAAGAGATGTCGGCGGGACGCCGCGAGATGCTGCTCCGGCTCCTGCGGCTGGGCGGCGTGACCGGTGCAGCCGCAGGCCTGGGTGTCTGGTTGCGGTACCGGAGCCGCCACCCGCAAGAACCCATCGCTGTCGCTACCAGACCAGACTTCACCGTGCCGCCGGACCCCGGTCGTCCCGAGATGGCCGTCATCCAGGGTGACAATCCGGGCTTGCTGGTCCGACGTGCAATTGAGGAATTGGGCGGAATCCGCCGGTTCATTGCGTCCCGCGATGTAGTCGTGATCAAGCCCAACGTGGCCTGGGACCGCACACCGGAGCAGGCGGCGAATACCAACCCGCAGGTGGTCGCGGAGGTCTGCCGGCTCTGTCGGGAAGCCGGAGCCCGGCGAGTGATTGTCACCGATGTCACCATCAACGAGCCGCGCCGCTGTTTCGCCCGCAGTGGAATCGGTGAGGCAGCCCGGACTGCCGGCGCGGAGATCATTCTCCCCGGGGCGGAGCTGTTCCGCGAAGTCGATTTGCACGGCGAGGTCTTAAGTTCCTGGCCTGTGCTCGAGCCGTTCTTGGTTGCCGATAAGATGATTAATCTTCCCATTGCCAAACACCACAGCTTGACTGGTGCTTCGCTGGGGCTGAAGAATTGGTATGGCATTCTGGGCGGCGCCCGTCACCGCCTGCATCAGCGAATCCATGAAAGCCTCGTGGATCTCGCGGCTTTCATGCGGCCCACCCTCACCCTCATTGACGCCTACCGGGTTTTGCTGCGCAACGGCCCGGGCGGAGGCAATCTCCAGGATGTGTTGCTCAAGAAGACGCTGATTGCCGGCACCGATCCAGTCGCGTTGGACGCCTACGTCGCCCAGGCCTATTGGAACCTGGATTGGCGCACGCTCCGCTACCTCAAACTAGCGACCGACCGCCATCTCGGGAACATGAATTTCGAACAGGTCCGCACCCGCTTTACGGCTCTCTAAAGGCGGTTCGTTAGCTTAAATGGCGCTTGGTCTCGGAACCTGCGAATAGAGTTGGCGGTAAGCGTTCCTCACTCCAAGTTGTGTGAAGAGCGAGTCCTTCACGGCATCGAGAGAAGGCCGGTTCCGGAACGCGTGAATCGTGCGCTTGAGAATGCGCCTCACGCTGTAGCCTTCGATCATGACTTCGCCGCTCTCGTCGAACATCTCCAGTTCGGACATGATGGGATGCCGGTACACGATCTGCCCGGTGCCGTATTGGTCCCATCCGCGGTCTGAGAAGAGTCGCCCTGCTCCCGGTACTCTCGATAGATCTGACTCCCGGGCATCGGCGTGAGGGTAAAGATGAACGGCGTAACGTCGCATTCACCGCAGAAGTCGAGGGTCCGCCGATAAGTCTCGGCGGTATCGCCGTCCCAACCGATCACAAAGAAACCGCGCACCTCGATCCCCAGACGCTGGATCGCGCGGATGTTCTGCTTCATGCGGCCGCGGTCAAAGGCGCCCGGCGACATGTAATGCAGCTTCCGCCAGGCGCCGGATTGTTTCTGGCCCTGCGCGGATATCGATTCCAACCCAGCGGCGATGCTGCACAGGCCGCTCTCGGCGGCGAGTTCCAGAATTCTTCGGCCATCCTTGTAATCCACCGCCGATAGTCCTCCCGCTCCCGTCCAGTGGCGCTTGGGGCGTAGGCGCGCCAGCTCGCCGTACAGATCGAGGTAGTATTGATTCTCCTCGGGCCGGTCGACAATCTGAGGATGCCCGAATACGCTGTCATCAAAGTTGTAGTAGTGCGGCCCAAGCGTGCAGACTTCCGCCACGACGTGGTCGATGGGCCGATGGCGAACCCGGCCTCCGAAGATATCGGTGACTGGGCAGAAGCGGCAGTGGTTGGGACACCCGCGTGTGGTGAAAATGGAATCCATCCGATACCGCTCGCGCGGCAGCAGGTCCCGCCGCAGCATCGCGGGCTTATCCAGCGAGGGCCTTCGCGCAA
>DATBID010000624.1:0-20708 GCA_036557125.1 Bryobacteraceae bacterium
CCATCGAACTGATGCAGCAGGCATACGACTCCACTCCGTACCAGGAAATGGAGGACCGCGCCTGGCTGCTCACGCAGATTGCGCATCTCCAGCTTGCGGCTGGCCGCATTCCCGAAGCCGAGAAGTATGCCACCGGCGCGCTGGGAGTTTTTGCCGATTACCACTACGCGCTCGGTACCTTGGGCCAGGTGCGCATCGCGCAGAAGCGATACGACGACGCCGTCACGCTCTTCGAAAAACGCTACGCTGCCGCGCCGCACGCGGAAAACCTGTTCGCGCTGGGAGAAGCGTTGGAACGCGCCGGCCGGCACGATGAAGCCGCGCGCGCCTTCGCCGATTTCGAAAAACAGGCTCTGAAGGAATCGGAACTGGCCGACAACGCCAATCATGAGCTGGTCGCCTACTATCTCGATTACGCGCGCCAGCCGGAAAAAGGCCAACGCATCGCGGAGGAGGAATTGGCGCGGCGGCACGATGCCTTCACGCTCGATGCCTACGCCTGGTCGCTGGCGGCGAAAGGCGATTATGCGCGCGCCAATGAGGAGATGCGGGAAGCGCTGGCTTTCGGTTTGAAAGACGCCAAAGTCCTCGAACACGCGCGCACGATCGCACAGGCGTCCAACCCCCGCTAAGGAAAACGCCATGCCGATTCTACATCTGCTGCTTGCGCTTACTGTTTCCGTCTCCGGCCACGTGTACGATCCTCAAGGAAGCCCCGTGGCCGGGGCAGACATCCACCTCGGCGCGAAGGAGACCCATAGTGATGCGGAAAGCGCCTGGCGGTTGGAGACAGCTCCGGGCGTCTATATGGTAAGCATCGAAGCTCCCAGACTCGCCGCAGCAAAGTCGCAGGTGACGATCGGCGATGCGGTAACGTTTCTCGATCTCCGCTTTGAAAAGGTGGCCGAGCATTATGAAAACCTGGTCGTGTCCGCTCAGACCCTCGAACCCGGCATTGATCTGCGCAATTCCGAAGTCTACAAGAGCACTCTCTTCACCCGCGACGACCAACTCTTGCAGCAGCTCGATGCGGGAATCGACGCTGGCCAGCACGAAGGCGGCGGCAAATCGCTCGAGATCCGCCGCTTCGGTTTCAACCTCGATCACGGCGGCGTTAATGGCGGCCTGAAAGTTCTGCTCGATGATGTGCAGCAGAATCAGGGCACGCAGGGTCACGGACAGGGCTACCTGGGATCTTTGAAATCGGTCAGCCCCGAGCTGATTCAGGATGTGACTGTTATCAATGGCCCGTTTCAGGCCGAATATGGCGATTTCAGCGGCCTCGGCGTGGTGCATATCCGCCAGCGGGAATCGCTGCCCGATGAGTTCACTGTGCGCTTGGAAGGCGGAAATTTCGATACTGGCCGCGTGTTTCTTGTATACAGCCCCGATTGGCAGGGCGTGGATAGTTATATCGCTTACGACGGCTCGTACACTGACGGGCCGTTCCTGAGCCCGCTGCGCTATCGCCGCGACAACTTCAATTCAAACCTTACGAAGCACCTGGCGCACGACGCGCAGATCGGCTTCCGGCTTCTGCTGGGGCGGAACACTTTCGATTCCTCCGGCCAGATTCCGCTCGATCTGGTGAGTGGGGACCTGCTCAACCGCTTCGGCTATACCGATCCCACAGATGGCGGCCGTGTGCATATGGGCACAGGCTCCGCGTATTATACGCGGCCTTTCGCGAACGGAGACGTATTCCGGATGGATGGATTCGTGTCGCGTTCGCTGTTCGACCTGTATTCGAATTTCACGTTCTTTCTGAACGATCCTATCCACGGCGATGGCATCCAGCAGCACGATTCGCGGCTGCAGCAGGGCTTCAATTCCCAATACACACACACTCAGAAGCTGGGTGACGCAAGCGGCGTCCTGCAGGCGGGAACGAACTTCCACGATAGCGAGATCAACGTTGGCTTGTATCCACGCGAGAGCCGCGACCCTCTGGGCGTGACGACGCGCGCGCATGCGCATGTCGCTAATGCTGCGGGATACGCGCAGGACACCCTCAGCTATTGGCGCGGGCGGCTGCTGGTTTCGGGCGGAGTCCGCTATGACGAATTCCGTTATGGCGTCTTCACGCTCGAGCCGGCTCTGCCTTCCATGTTGCCCGGTACCGAGTGGGCCGGCCGCTGGCAAGGAAAGGGCGCAGTAACGTTTAGGCCCTCTACCGCTGTGCCGCTCTCGCTGCATCTGAACTACGGCCGCGGTATCAACAGCATCGATGCGCGCGGAGTTATCGAGCGGCCCGATCAGCCGCGCCTCGCCACTACGGATTTCTTTCAGCTAGGCGCCGCCGCGAATTTCGGGCGCTTTTCCGCAGCCGCCGATGCTTTTCTGATCGATCACTCAAACGAGATGGTGTACATTCCCGATGACGGCAGCTTCGAATTTAAAGGTCCCAGCCGGGCTTACGGGTACGAGGCCAAGATGTCCGTGGCGATTACACGGCGCCTCGCGCTGAATGGCGGCCTCACGAAAATGCTGAACGCCTTTTACCTGGGAGGAGATCACCGGGTGTATGTAGATAGCGCGCCGCACTTTGTGGCCGACGCCGGGCTGACATTGGCCGCATGGCGCGGCTGGAGCGGGTCTCTGCGCATGCGGGCGATCAACCATTACCGGCTCGATGGGGAAGACGCATCTATTGTTGCCTCCGGCCACACGGTTTTCGACGCCGCTATCACGCGGCCGATCCGCCGCGGAATCGAATTCAACCTGAGCGTCGATAACCTGACGAATCGCGACTACTACGAAACGCAGAACTATTTCATTTCGCTCGTGGTGCCCGGCGCGCCGGCGGTTGGCCGCATCCACGGCACGCCAGGTTATCCGCGGAGCGTGGTGGCGGGAGTAACATTTCGTTTGCGTGGTAAGAGCTGATCAGGTCACAGCGAGCGGGTAGTAGACGATTTCGCGGCGCTCCACGTTGCGGCGCTCGAAGTTGGGATTCGGCTCCTGCCGGCTCCAGATCACGCGTTCCGTCCAGTTGCCGTGGGCATCGTATTGATACTCGTAACGCGTGTGCTGGGCGTCCGAGTACTCTTTGGTGATGTGCAATTCGCCTTGTTCGTCGGAGCCGTACTCGCGGTTTTCGTGCGTCCTCGATTCTTCGATCGGATTGCCGTGATTGTCGTAGCGGAAGGCGGTGCGCTCTCCGCCCAGCAGGCCCATGCGGATCGTTCGTTCCACTCGCAAGCCGTTTTCGTTATAACTGTACGTCGTTATGGAGAGCGCCTGCGATGGACCGAAGACTTTCGCGAGGACTTCAGCCTTCGGCATGCTGGGCTTTTCGGCTTCGGCTGCCGTTTCCGAAAATGGGAGCCGATCCCCGAACAGAAGCTCGGTTTTTACCAGCCTCCCGGCCTCATCCCGTGCAAGACGCACTCGCGTGACCACGGCATTTTGGGCGTCGTGGAACCGGACCTCAGTGACGAGATCGTTAGCGTCATAGGCGGTCGTCATAGTGACGACGCCCGGCGCGGTGACACCCTGATCCGCCGCTTCAATCCAATACATTACATGTCCGGCACCTTCCGGAGGGTGCAGGAAGCGCACGGTAGTTTTGCGGCCGAGGCTGTCGTAGGTAGAACGTTCCTCTTCCCGCCGGTGGCCTTCCCGATTGACGGAAATCGTACTGACATGCCCTGCGCCATCGCCATAGGAATAGATTGTCTGGTGTTCCAGTGAGTCGCCCTTCCAGCATTGAGTCTCAACCAACAGGCCGATTTCGTTGTAGAGGTTTTTCCGGGCCGTTACCGTTCCATCTGGGTTCCGGTAGCGGACCTCTTCCAATTTGCCGTCCGGGCGGAAAATGCCTTGCCCATGGTCTGCGGCCGCCTGCCACTCTTCCTCCGCCAAATCCCACTCGGCGTAAGATCTTTTGACGGAATGCACCGGACCGTGAACTTTCCATTTCGCCAGGTCGCTCATTAGAGCAGAGGATAGCGCGGCGCTGGACAGGCCGGGGGGTCTCGCTTACAGTGATAACGATGCCAGCCGGTGAGACTAATTCCGAGGACCGCTATCCTTTCTTGCTCGAGAGCGAGCGGCGGCTTTCGGAGTCACTGGTGTGGCAGGCGCAGCGAGACTACTTCCATCGCGCAGGCGTGGAGGCGTGGCGGACCGACACTGTGCCCCATTACATCACCAACAATCCGGCTTTGGCGCGGGCTTATGCGGCGGCGGTGTTCGGGTTTCTGCGAGACTGCCAGCCGCTCGATGCCGGCCAGCCACTGCACATCATCGAACTCGGCGCGGGTAGCGGGCGCTTCGGCTTCCTGTTTTTGCGCGCGCTCTTGGATCTCATCGATAGATCCGGCTTTCTCCGAGGCAGCATCCGGTACGTGCTGTCGGATTTTACCGAGTCGAATCTCGATTTCTGGCGTTCGCACGAAGCGCTTGAGGCATGGTTCGAGGAGGGGATTCTGGATCTGGCGCTGATCGATGCGGCTTGCGACAAACCAATCCGGCTGGAGCGTTCGGGCGAGACCCTGACCCCGGGCACCTTGCGGAACCCCGTGGTCGTGCTGGCGAACTATTTCTTCGATAGCATTCCGCAGGACGCTTTCACCGTGAAGGAGGGCGAACTCTCGGAATGCCTGATATCGTTGTTCTCCGATGAGGCGGAGAGGAACGGCCAGGCGGCCGATCTGCTCGAGCACCTGGCATCGAGTTACAGCAATCGGCCGGTTTCCGCCGAATACTATCCGGAGCGGGAGTTCAATGAAATCCTGCGGGAATCTGCGCGGACTCTGAGCGACACAACTTTTCTATTCCCTTGCGCCGGGTTGCGCACGATCCGGCGGCTGGCGGATTTGGCGGGCGGCCGGCTATTTCTGTTGACGGCAGACAGAGGCGAGGTGGATCGGGCGGTTCTCGAAGGGCGCGAACAGCCTTCGATGCTGTTCCACGGCAGTTTTTCGATCGAAGTCGATTACCATGTCATCGGCGAATACTTTGTAAAATCGGGCGGGCAGGCGCTGCGTCTTTCTCACCCACATTCCCGCCTCGCCATCTGGGGCGGGCTGTTGGGGCAGCACCCAGCAGGGTTCAACGAAACTCGACTGGCATTCCATCAGGCTTTTGAACAAATGGGGCCGGACGATTTTTACACCTTGCGCCTCGGAGTGCAAAAAAATTACGACAGCCTGGATCTGGCGCATTTGCTGTCACTGGTTCGCCTCAGCGGCTATGATCCCAGAATTCTTGGCGATTGTTTGCCTGCGGTCGAGACGCAACTGGAACGGGCTTCCGCGGAGGTCAAGCGAGAAACTGCGCGGATTGTGCGTTGCGTGTGGGCGAACTATTATCACATCGGCGAACTGCGCGATCTGGCCTTTGAATTTGGCGCGCTGGCTTACGGCGCGGGCGATTACCAAGTATCGGCGGAATTGTTTCGGGAATCGCTGCGGCTGTATGGGGAGGATCCGCGAACGCGCTGGAATCTGGGGCTTTGCCATGCCGCAGCCAACCGGCCGGAAGAGGCAGCGGACTGCTTTCGCAAAGCGCTTACGGATGGCTCGGGGTTTGTACCGTCTGGGGCGCTGCAGGCGAAGACGGAGCCGCTATCCTGAAGGAGTCGTGAAGCACGTTCTGATTTTTGCCCTTGCGGCATGGGCGGCGCGCGCGCAAACCGCGGCGATCGACTATTCCAATCTTCGGGAGCGGCAGGTGATCAACGGCTTTCGGGCGGCGGCGGTGTATCTGAATGACGCGGGGAGGCCAATGGGGGCGCGATTCATCCAGATTCGCAGCGGCTTTACGCTCGATCTGCTGAGCATTCAATCGGCCCCGCAGGGGTTCATTTGGGTGAAGACTTATCCGACCTCCAACATGGGCGAGCCGCACACGCAGGAGCATTTGCTGCTGGGCAAAGGCACGCGCGGCCGCGCGTTGGGCAGCATCGAACCGATGTCGCTGGTGGCCTCCAGCGCGTTCACCATGCAGTGGATGACGTGCTTCCATTTCTACACTGCGGCGGGGCCGGAGGTTTTCTTCGAGCATTTCGAGCGCATGTTCGAGGCGCTGAAATTTCCCAACTACACCGATGAAGAGATCCGGCGCGAGGTGCGGAATTTCGGCGTGGCTGCCGGTCCGGATGGCGTACTGCGCCTCGAAGAGCAGGGAACGGTGTACAACGAAATGACCACCTCAATGGATCAGCCGGCTTACCGCCTCTTCCATCAGGCGGCGCTGGCGATTTACGGGCCGGATCATCCGCTAGCATTCTCGGCGGGCGGGCTTCCGGAGGCGCTGCGCGTAATCCAGCCGGCCGATATCCGCCGCTTCCACGACGCGCACTATTTCGGCGGCAACATGGGAATGATTGCGGCGCTGCCGAAAGAGGTCACGATCGAGACGGCTTTGGCTAAGATCGATGAGGCGCTGGACCGTGTGGAACCGCGCCACCCCGTGTTGCCGGTGATGACGGAGAAAGATCTGCCCGCGCCGCGGCCGGCCCCGCAAGGGCGCATCGAGTACGTTCCATATCCTTCTCAGAGCGCGCAACAGCCCAGTTCGGTTCTGCTGGTGTGGCCTGCGGAGCGCAAGCTGGCGAACCGCGCGTACGAACTGCTGAACCTGTTCCTGGATAATTTCGCGGGTGAACCGGATACCAATCTGTATGCGCGCCTGGTGAACAGCCGCACGCGCGAGGCGGATTTCGGCATTCAGGGGATCAATGCCTGGGCCGATGCCGACCAGGGCAAACCGGTGTACGTCATGTTCCGCGATATGCCGCCGGCGGGGTTGAACGATCAGAACCTCGACTCACTGCGCTCTAAAGTAATCGAGGAATTGAAGCGCGTGGCGGCTTATCCGGATGGCTCGGCGGAATTAAAAGCTTTCAACCAGCGGCTGAAGAGCCGGATTCTCGAACGGCGGCGGGAGCTGGCCCGATTCGTCAATTCACCGCCCGGCTTCGGACTGCGCGGCATTGGTTCGGATTGGGTGACGCAACTGGTCCGCCTGAACAAGGAGCCTGGGTTTCGGAAGTCTCTAACTGAGAAAGAGGACCTGGACGCTATCGAAGCGCAAGTGGCCGGCTCGCACAATATCTGGCGCGATGCTCTGGCGGAGTGGAAACTGACGGAGGTGACGCCCTGGATCGAAGCGGCGAAGCCCGATCCGGCGTTGATCAGGCAGCAAGAGCGGGAGCGGGCCGCGCGCATTGCGGCGGAAACGGAACGGCTGGAGCGGCAATACGGCGTAAACGACGAGCAGGCGGCGTTGCGCAGGTATCAGGCCGAGCAGGATGCGGCCTCGCGAGTGATCGAAGCCGCCGCGCGGGAAATTACGCCGCCGCGATTCATCGAAAATCCGCCGCTGGGATTAGACGATTCGCTGCAGTTTGCTGCTCGCAAGCTGGCCGGCGGGGTACCATTGGTCGTTTCCACGTTCGACAGCGTGACCGGCGCGACCGTGGGCCTCGCGCTGCGATTGAATGCGGTGCCCGACGAGCAACTGGTCTATCTCTCGCTACTGCCGGAGTTGCTGACCCGCTCCGGCGTGATCGAAAACGGCAAACCCGTTCCTTATCCCGAGATGGCTGAACGCGTGCGTGCGGAAATTCTGGGCTTGAATGCCAATTACCGCATCAATCCGCTCACCGACCGCTACGAACTGGTGATTCGCGGTTCCGGCAGCAACGCAGCGGAAACCGGGCGGGCGCTGGAGTGGATGAAGCTGGCGCTGTTTCATCCAGATTTGCGGCCCGAAAATCTGCCGCGCCTGCGCGATTTAGTGGAAGAAACCCTCGGCGCCGTGCACAATCGCATGCAAAGGCCGGAAGAAACCTGGGTGGAAAATCCGGCACGCGCGTGGCGGTTCCAGGATCGGCCGCTGCTGCTGGCCACTTCTTCTTTTCTGACACGCGAGCATAACCTTTTCCGGCTGAAGTGGATGTTGAGGGGCGGAGGAGCGCCGGACATATATCAGTTCCTCGAGACTTTCTCGCGCATCGAAGGCACGCGGGCGGAGCGGCTTCGGATATTGAGCGTAGTAGAGCAGGGGGCCTATCCCGGCCTCGATTCACTTTCAGCATCTTCGAAGAAACTGGCGCAGGATGCGGCGCACGATCTGGAGATGCTTCTGCCTGAAATACCCGATTCCAGCCTGGCGGCCGACTGGGCGGAGTTATGCACTGGAATGCGGCGCGATTTGGCTTCCGGACCGGAGCAGGCTCTTTCGGAGCTGGACAAACTGCGGCGTTCCCTGCTCACACAGAATGGCGCGCGCATGTTCCTGATTGGGTCCTCGGAGGCACAGAGCAGGCTCGCTCGCGCGCTTGAGGAATTTCCGAGTCTGTTGCAGAACGCCTTTTTCGACAGAGCACCCTACCGGCTGAAACGGGCAATCGAAGAACGGCTTCGGAAACGCGACCCGCAGGCTACGGATCCGATCTTTGTGGGCCTACTGAATCCCAACTCACAGGGCGGCGTATTTGTGAATTCCGCGCCGGGCGCCGGTTATCACGACACCAGCCCTGACGCGCTCCTCGATTTTCTGGCGTCGCTGCTCTATGCCGGCCACGGCGCACACGGCATTTTCATGAAGACTTGGTCGGCCGGGTTGGCGTATAGCAATGGAATTCGCATCCGGCCACTCGAAGCCCGCGTGAACTATTATGCTGAGCGCACGCCGCTGCTGCCGCAGACGCTCGAATTCGTTATCGGCGAAGTGAAGAATGCCCGGCCCGATCCTGCGCTGGCCGATTACGCGGTTGCGGGAGCATTCGATGGGACGCGCTCGGCTCTTTCGTTTGAAGATCGCGGCGAAGCGATGGCCGAAGATCTGGCCGATGGTCTTACGCCGGAGGTAGTCACTCGCTTTCATCGCGCCATCCTCGATCTGCGCAAACCTCCCGATCTGGCAGACGAACTGTTCCGTAGGATGCCCAAAGTTTACGAGCGGGTGCTGCCGGGGATGAGGATGCATGGCAAAGATGTCCGCGGCGCGGTGTACTTCGTTATCGGTCCAGAAAAACAGCTAGCTGCCTACGAGCAGTACTTGAAAAAAGTAGAGGGTCCGGATACGCGGCTATTCCGTTTGTATCCACGCGACTTTTGGGTTGAGTAACTACTTCCCCACCAGATGCGCGTCGTCTTTTTCGTTTTCCAGGCAAATGTAGTCGAGCAGTTCGGTGTTGGGCGCGAGGCGCTGCGTGAGTTCAATCGACCACGGTTTTGTGTAGGCCTTCGGATCGTCAACGGTCATTTGAATTTCGAGAGTGCCGAAGTTCGGGCGGCGGAACCTTTCAATGATATGGGCCGCGCTAGTGAGGGGGCTGCCGGCACGGTCGAGCCATTGGTCGTCGTTCAGGCCGATAGTCTCCACGACCAGTGTGTCGCCATCCCAGTGGCCGGTGGAATAGCCGTTCCAGGAGGGGTTGGGATCTTCCGGTAATGGTCGGCCATCGGTGAAAATCTGACGATACGAAGCGTTGCGCTCCGTCAGAAATATGACGAGGCCCGGGACCTGGACGATTTTCCGCAGTAGAGAGCTGGTATGCAGCTTGGCGATGCCGCCGGGCAGACAGTGAGTAGTGGGATCGTCTTTGCCATTAGCGGCGCGGCGCGTTTTCACCAGATCGGCGGCCCACGGCTGATAAGGCAATCCGCCCGGAACGCCGCGGCCGATATCGCCGAAGATTGGCGGGACGGCAAACTCGGGCGCGCACATGACGGTTTTTCCCCCGGATTTGCATAAGTTCGCCCATAGGCCGGAGAGGTCCGGCTTGCCATCAGCCATTCGCGGGGCAGGCGCGATGAGGTCCGCGGTTCCGTCCGCTTTTCTGGGGACGCCAGGAGCCGGATAATTGAGCCATTGGGCGAAACAGGGAACGGCGGCCGTGCTCAAAAGAATCGCCGCGGCTGCCGGTCGAGGGAGGGACTCAAACCATTTCATCGGTCACCCCACGGTGTTTTCGAAGGTGGGGCTAAGTCTATCAGATCGAAACGCCGAACGCGCGGCTGACCTTTCCATTGCACCGCTCCCCGCGGCGTTCTGGAGAACTTGATCGCTATGCGCGCTGAAGTTCCTCAGTATCCCGTTCCGCCCCGCCGAACAACGGATGAGCGTGACGCGCGGCGACATAGCGTACCGGCCGGCTCAACTTCCGCACATGGCCCTCATCGCAGGCGCGCTTGAGCCAAGCCTTTGCCTGAGCTGGGACCACACCAAGTGCCTGCCCGACGTCCTTCTCAGTGCCGGGCTCAGCCAATGCCAGCAGCAAGTCAGGGAGAACAGCATCAAAGGCATCTCGCGGGCGGGCTTCTGGTGCAGCGGATGCCGGCGATTTCGCCGCGGGTGCCGGAGGGGAATTCTCTGGAGCGGCTGACGCTCCACCAGTTCCTGCCAGCGGCGCGGTGAACAACGTCGGCTCCGGCACGGGCACCTGGAACAGTGAATGGAGATCCGGCCACGGCCCCTGCGGAAACGGGCGGCCGCCGCGCGCGAGCAGCTTGCGGTTGCCTTCCTTCACATCGCCGTGCGCCTTAATGTATACCGCGATCCGCGCGGCATCGAGAGCCTCAACGGCTCCCGTCCACGTTCCTCCGTTCTCGGCGGCAGAGCTCACCACGAGCGCAGCGTCGCTCAAGGCATAAATCACCTTATTGCGCTCCATGGCGGTGAATGCGAACCAGCGCGCATCCGGATCGTAAGGCGAAACCAGCGCCAGCCTGCCGGAGACCAGGCTTTCCCGGTACCGGGGCGAGACGGCGTTCCGGGCGAGACTGTCCGGTAGAACACCCAATGCTTTGCCGCCCGCCTCGAATGCAGCAGCCATAGCTTCCAGATCTACGCCGCGGGCGCCGCCTGAAATTGCGGCAATATCCTGGGATGCGCATGATGCCCCCACACTACGCGCGAACTGGATGTCCTCTTCTGAAGCGTCGCGGGATCCGACAATAGCCAAGCCGCCGGTGTGTAGCAGACGGGGTTCGCCGGCGCCGTACAGTAGCGGCGGGGCCGCCTGGCCCAAATAGCTTTTCAGCCTGCCTGGATAGGCGTCGTCGCTCCGGCTGATTACCCAGAGCCCGCGGCTGGTCCACCGCTCGGCCATGATCCCCAATGCAGCGCTGCGGTCGAGCAGCCGTTCGATGATTTGAAGGGCGAGGTCTGGAGACTGGATTTCTGACAGCCGGGCGCGGCCGGCGCTGTCCAGAAGATCCGCCGGGCGCATGGATCGCTCCCGAAGCCAGCGCGCCAAGATGCTGTACTGGCGGCTTGTCAAAGGTTTGGGCCCGTTCTCGTCCCTCTGTCCCAGCCGGCCGCACAGTAGCAGTACGGTTTGTGTGTCGGGGCTCAAGCCCTCGGTCATGGTCACTCGCTACTCCCATCATCAGCCGAAGAATCGGCCAAGGCAAACGGAAACACCGGGCCGGCGCCGGCCTTTCGCAATCTGTACGCCAGAACCGTGAAAGTCCAGCGGGAATCCACCATATCGTCCACGAGCAGGACCGGCGTGGACCGGACGGATCTCGCATCTACCTCGAACGCATTCTCCAGGTTCCTGACTTGTTGAAAGCTGTTCTGGCGGGCCTTCTGAGGCTCCGTATCGCGAACCTTTCGAATCGGGTCGACGAACGGCAGCCTCAGCCTGACAGCCAGCCGCCGGGCAAGATCCGGAACCAGCGTCCGATGCCTACGTGACGGCACGAACGTAATCCAATCGGGCGCGGGTTGGGGGCGCCAGCGCCGTTGGATCAGCTCCGCCGCCGCTTCCACGAGCCGGTCTGCAAAGTGCCCGTCCCGTTTGCCATCGTGGACCATATCGCCGAAACCGGCATCGCCCCATTTGCAAAGCGACCGGCCTTCCTCGGCCCGCAACTCGGCAGTGATGCGGCCGCGCTCGCCTTCAAAGTTTGCACCCGAGGGCCACTGCTTCCGTGGCTCGATCGGCAGCGAAAGACGCTCCAGGAACCGGGCGGCCTCCTGCGCTAATGGAGCAGGATAAGCTGCGCCAAGTCGTTCGCCGGTGCAGTTCGCGCACTTGCCGCAAGGCGCCGCCTGCGGATCGCTCAATTCTTCGGCCAGGAACTGCATCAGGCAGCCATCCGCTTCCATGTAGGCATTCATCCGAATCTGCTCCTGGCGCCGTAGTTCCGTGATGTGCTCGATCCGCTCGAGCGGCATGGTCCATGGCACCGGCGTCCGGACGTAACCAGCGCCGCCGCGCGCGATGGGAGAAGGCGATTCCACCTCCAGGAATTTCAATGCTTTCGCCAGCTTGGCTGGGCGAATGTTTACCGCGCGTTGCAAATCCGCAGCCCTCATCGGCGCCGGTGCGGCTTCGAGCGCCCGCAGAACCTCGGCAACTTCCTCGGCCGAAGGAAACGCCGTCCGGACGAAGTAATCCGCAATCTCGTCGTCCTCTGCGCCGGATATCAGAACACCACGCGCCTGGTCGATCGCACGTCCGGCGCGGCCCACCTGCTGGTAGTAGTGGACCACCGATCCGGGCCGCTGGAAGTGAATCACGAAGCCGAGATCCGGTTTATCGAATCCCATGCCCAGTGCCACCGTCGCGACGAGCGCCTTCACCTGGTTGGCAAGCAACATGTCCTCGAGTTGCAGCCGCTCCTCGTTCGTCAACCCTGCATGATAGGCGCGTGCGTTGATGCCACGTTGTTGAAGCCACGCGGCGGCATTATCGGCATCACGGACCGTCAGGGTGTAAATGATTCCGCTGCCCGCGAATCCTGGAACACGATCCGCGAGCCACGCCATTCTCGCGGCTTGGGAGGGAATGCGCAGATTTCCAACCGTAAGCTTTCGCGAACCAGTGGGCCGCGGATGACGCTCAGGCGCGGGCCCAATTGCGCACTGACATCATTCACGACGCGGCCGTTCGCGGTCGCGGTGGTGGCGAGCACGGGCAAATTCCTAGGCAGCGACCGCAAAATGCGCAGAATGCGGCGGTAGTCCGGCCGGAAATCGTGCCCCCAATCGGAGATGCAATGCGCTTCGTCCACAACGAACAGCCCCACGCTCGCAGCAACTGGCAGGAGGCAGCGCGCCGTGAACTGGTCGTTCGCCAGCCGCTCGGGCGAGACCAGGAGAATATCAATCTGGCCGGCCTTCAGCGCCGCCTCCACCGCGGGCCAATCCTTCGGGTTTGCGGAATTGATCGTCTCCGCGCGGACTCCAATGCGCCTCGCGGCGGCGATCTGGTTCCTCATGAGGGCGAGCAGGGGCGAAATCAACAGCGCGCAGCCCGCGCCACGATCGCGCAACAGCCGGGTGGCGATGAAGTACACAATGCTCTTGCCCCAGCCCGTGCGCTCGACAACCAGAAGCCGCTCCCGGCCATCTACCAGTGCCTGAATTGCCTCCCACTGACCGGGACGGAACTGCGCGCTGGGGTCGCCGACGGCCCGGCGCAGAAGATCGAGCGCTCGCTCTCGCATTACACCCATCGCCCACCTCCGCCGCCTTGCCCATAAAACTGTAACTGGTTACGAGCGGCGCTCGCACGTCTCAGGCGGCCTCCGCAGCCGCTCCGCAGTGAAGGCTCTCGCGTGCGCCTTGCAGCCCTTTCGCGGGATTGACGGCTTCTCGCAGCACCTGTCATACTCTCGGTTTTGCGATTATGGCTGACGATAAAAAGACTGTCCTGGTGGTTAGCGCGCACGCGGCCGATTTTGTTTGGCGCGCGGGCGGCGCAATCGCCCTGTACGCGGATCGCGGATACCGCGTGCGCATTGTTTGCCTCTCTTTTGGAGAGCGCGGAGAATCCGAGCGGCTGTGGAAGATTCCCGGAATGACCTTGGAAGAGGTGAAGAAAGACCGGTGCGCGGAATCGACCCGCGCGGCCCAGATTCTGGGCGCGGAAATCCGCTTCTTCGATATGGGCGATTACCCCATAATCCCGAAAGAAGAAGACATGGTGGAGTTTGTGAACGAGTTCCGCCTGCACAAGCCGGCGATCGTGCTCACGCACAGCTTTGAAGATCCGTACAACATGGATCACCCGATGGCGAACGACCTCACCCTGAAAGCGCGCGTGTATGCGCAGGCTTCGGGCTACCCGGCGAAGGGAAAGGGCAGCCAGGATGACGCGCCGCCCGTATTTATTTTCGAGCCGCACCAGCCGGAGCAATGCAACTTCAAACCGCAGGTGCTGCTGGATGTTACGCCGGTATGGGAGCGCAAAATGGAAGCCATGAAGTCGATGGCCGCGCAGGAACATCTGGTGCGATACTACACGGGCCTCGGCGAAAGGCGCGGTGTGCAGGCGGTGCGCAATTCGGGCAAGCGACATATCAAGTATGCGGAAGCTTTCCAGCGTATCTATCCCCAGGTAACGGACGAACTCGCATGAGCCACAAAATCATTCGCAGAATCCCGCGGGCCGATACGGAAGCAGTGCGCGTGCTGGGGGCTTCCGGCGTGGCGACAGTGCATGAGGCGCAGGGGCGGACGGGACTGATGCGGCCCTACCTGCGGCCGATCTATCCGGCGGCGCGCGTAGCCGGCACGGCCGTTACAATTTCTATCGCTCCCGGCGACAACCTCATGATTCACGCATCGATCGAAGTCTGCAAGCCGGGCGACGTGCTGGTGGTGGCGCCGACGTCGGAATGCACGGATGGCTATTTCGGAGAGTTGCTGGGCGTCTCGTGCCAGGCGCACGGCATTACGGGGCTGATCATCGATGCGGGCGTGCGCGACACTGCCGAACTCACTGCAATGAACTTTCCGGTGTGGTCGAAAGCCGTAAGCTCGCAGGGCACGGTGAAGAATGTGCCGGGCGATGTGAATATCCCGGTAGTTTGTGCGGGGGCGCTGGTGAATCCCGGCGACGTGATCGTTGGCGATGCCGATGGCGTGGTGGTAGTCGCGCGTGAGCGTGCAGCGGAAGTAGCTAAGGCCTCGCAACAGCGCATCGCGAAAGAAGAGAAGAGCCGCGAACGGCTGCGCAACGGCGAACTGGGGCTGGATTTTTATGGCCTGCGCGCGAAGCTGGCGGAACTCGGCGTCGAATTCGTCGAGGGTGCGGAGCGCGCGGGGTCAGTGAAATAATGGATTCACCGCGGAGACGCGGAGAATTTAACAGCTAAATTCAAAGTCAAAACCTGAGAGCGCCGAGGAGGCAGAGGGAACAAGTGTTTTGCTCGAGGCAATCCGGGTGACTCGGGGCATGGAAAGGGGAAGGAGCTGGGTATGAAAGTAGGTTTGGCAGGACAGGGCGCGTTTGGCATCAAGCACCTGGAGGCAATCCGGAACATTCCGGGAATTGAGGTGATCACGCTCACCGGCAGCCGCAAAGAAACGGCGGAAGAGGTAGCGAAAAAATTCGGGATTCCGCACTGGACAGGCGACCTGACAGAGAGTCTGAAGCAGCCGGGCCTCGAGGCGATGATTCTGGCAACTCCCACGCAGATGCATGCGAGTCAGGGTGTCCAATGCATGCGCGCGGGTAAACACGTGCAGATCGAAATCCCCATTTGCGATTCGCTCGAGGACGCGGAATTGCTGGCGAAAACGCAGCAGGAGACGGGTGTCACTTGCATGGGCGGCCACACCCGCCGTTTCAATCCGAGCCATCAGTTGATTCACAAAAAGATCGAGGCCGGTGAGTTGAAGATTCAACAGATGGACGTGCAGACTTATTTCTTCCGCCGCACCAATATGAACGCTGCCGGCAAGCCGCGGAGCTGGACGGACCATCTGCTCTGGCATCATGCCTGCCACACAGTGGACCTGTTCATGTACCAGACAGGCGAGCGGGTCTCGGAATGCTACGCGCTCGAAGGGCCGAAGCATCCGGAACTGAAAATCGCGATGGACATGAACATCGGCATGAAGGTCCCGGGAGGCGCAATTTGTACGCTATCGCTTTCGTTCAATAACAACGGACCGCTGGGCACATTCTTCCGCTACATCTGCGATAACGGTACCTACATCGCACGCTACGACGAACTGGTGGATGGATACCAGAAGCCAATCGATGTTTCGAAGGTGGCCGTCTCAATGAACGGCATCGAGTTGCAGGATCGGGAATTTTTCGCCGCGATCCAGGAAGGCCGTAAGCCGAACGCGGATGTGACGGAAGTGTTGCCGGCCATGCAGGTATTGGACAAACTGGAGCGCATGATGGAAAGCGAGAAAAAGGAGCGGGCGGCGGGGTAAGTGACGGCTATGGACGTGTCGCTTTGTGCGAAGCATCTGCCGATTAACGATGACAGCCTAGTCGTCGACCTCACTGACGGCAGAACCATCGCTGCTCCCCTTGCGTGGTTTCCGCGGCTGGCCCACGCCACCCCAAAGGAACGCGCCAACTGGCGGTTGATCGGCGATGAAACTGGAATCCACTGGCCGGACCTCGACGAAGATATCAGCGTAGAGAGTCTGCTGGCAGGGCGCCGTTCCGGCGAGTCCTCGGAATCGCTGGAGGGCTGGCTGGCGAAGCGGCGCTAAGGAGAACTGAAATGCGTGTAGGCGTTTGCTACTTTCCGACCGACTACGGCATCGATATCCGTGAACTGGCGCGAGCGGCCGAGGATCGCGGCTTCGAGTCATTGCTGCTGCCGGAGCACACGCACATTCCAAAATCTCGCCGCACTCCATTTCCCGGTGGCGGAGATCTGCCCAAATGTTATTCCCATACGCACGACCCGTTCGTTGCCCTGTCATTTGCTGCCGCGGCAACGACGAAAATCTTGCTGGGCACAGGTATTTGTCTGATTCCGCAGCGCGAACCGATCGTGACGGCGAAGTCCGTAGCCAGTCTGGATCGATTGTCGAACGGCCGGTTCCTCTTCGGTATTGGCGGAGGCTGGAATGTCGATGAAATGGAGAATCACGGAGCTCGCTACGAAACGCGTTTCAAGCTGATGCGGGAACGTATTCTGGCGATGAAAGCGCTATGGACCCAAGAAGAGGCGGCCTTTCATGGAGAAATGGTGAATTTCGATCCCGTCTGGTCTTACCCGAAGCCGGCGCAACGGCCGCACCCTCCGATACTCCTCGGCGGATCGAGCGACTATACGGTGAAGCGAGTGGTGGAATTCTGCGATGGCTGGTTGCCGATAGCCCGAGGGAGTTTCAACTCTAAAGAAGCAATCACGCGATTACGTCAAGCGGCGTCGGCGGCCGGGCGGGACTACTCAACTTTGTCGCTCAGCGTGTTCGCGGCGCCACCCGACGAGAGGGTTCTGGCCGAATATCGCGACGCTGGTATCGACCGCGCGATTTTGGCGATTCCTGATTTAGCTCGCGACGAGATCCTGGGCGTGCTCGATAAGTACGCACGACTAGTAGCTTAACCCCCTCCGGTGCAGCGTAAACCGCAAGAAATTTCCGCCGCGGTTCGGAAAACGCTAAAGCAGGCAAGAGTTGCCCGCCTTGCGACGCTTGATGCGAAGAGCCGGCCCCACATCGTGCCGGTCTGTTTTGCTTATGACGGCAAGGTCTTCTACACAGCGGTAGACCGGAAACCAAAGCGCGTTCCCGGAGAACGGCTGGCACGCTTACAAAACATCCGAGCAGTACCCCGCGTTGCGCTACTGATCGATCAGTACGATGAAGACTGGACGCAACTCTGGTATGTCTTGATACGCGGGAAAGCGAAGCTCATTCCGGACTCAGCACATAAGGAGCGCACCTGGGCGATTCGTAAACTAAGAGCCAAATACCCGCAGTATGGCCAAGGAATGCTCTCTGATGATGCCCCCATCATTCGAATTACTCCGGAGCGGATTACATCCTGGGGCAAAATCTAACGCCGCTGATTTCTCACCCCAGCCCCGGCACGCCCGCCAGCGTTTTCGCTAAGCGCACCGCGCGCAGGATCGCCTGCACCACGGCCTCCGCGGCGGCGATGCCGAGCGTGTTGATATCGGCGTGCAGGTCGCCGAGAGCGAGGGCGAAGGTTGTATCGCCATCGTTGGTGGTGTTGATTGGGTAGATGGCCCGCGCCATGCCGAGCGAGCCGAATTGGGCCAGTTTCGTGGCCTCCACTTTACTGAGGCGGGCGTTGGTGGCGAGCACTGCCAGAGTTGTGTTCGTGCCCTTCACCAATGGACTTGGCGGACGCTGTTTCAGCACCTCCTCGGCGTTGGCGAATTCGCGGCTGTCGGGAGTTTTGCGAGCGCCGGCGACAATTTTCCCTGTTGCGGGGTCGCGGACATCGCCTAACGCGTTCACGGCAACCAGGGCCGAAACCAGCACGCTTCCGGGCAGGGTCACGGTGAATGAGCCGATGCCGGACTTCATCGCCTGCCGCATGCCTAATGCTTTGCCGACTGTAGCGCCGGTGCCCGCGCCCACCGATCCTTCCTGCACAGCAGCGGTGCTGGCAGCATTGGCGGCGGCTTCGCCCATGGCCGCCGTAGGCCTTATGTGCGCGCTGCCAAGGCCCAGATCATAGAGGACCGCGGCGGCCACGATCGGCACTTTCGCCGCAGGCGTGGTCACACCGATTCCATGCGCCTCCAGATAGCGCCGCACGCCAGAAGCAGCCTCGAGACCGAATGCGCTACCGCCCGTCAGCAAGATTCCATGCACTACCGGATCAACGTGCAAGGGGTCGAGCGTGGGTGTCTCGGAGGTGCCGCTGGCGGAGCCGCGGATATCCACGCCGCCTACAGCACCGGACTCGCACAGGATGGCGGTACATCCGGTGATCGCCTGAAAGTCCGAGACGTGCCCCACGCGAATTCCGGGGATATCCGTAAGTCCTTTCATGGGCGACAGATATAGTTGTATGGTAGCATCGGAGTTCGGGGACCGATTGATTGCTCGACCTGCTGAAAGGGCCCGTCCAGACGGTCCAGGACTTTTTCTTGCTGGCGGGCCGCGCCCTTCGCAATATCTTCCGCAGGCCCCATTATTGGGACGATATTGCACTGCAGATGGACTACATTGGCGTAGGCAGCCTTCCTATCGTGGTTCTAACCGGCCTGTTCAGCGGCGCCGTCATGGCTCTCCAGATGTCCCGGCCGCTGGCCCAATACGGCCAGGTCAGCCAGACGGGTACGATCGTCGCTATCTCACTGGTACGCGAACTGGGGCCTGACCTTACGGCGCTCATGGTCGCGGGCCGAAACTCTTCCGGAATCGCGAGTGAACTGGGATCGATGAAGGTTACTGAACAGATCGACGCCATGCGCGCGCTCGGCACTGATCCAATTCAGAAGCTGGTGACGCCGCGCGTCATCGCCACCGCGGCCATGCTGCCGCTATTGACGATCATCGCTGATTTTGTGGGCATCTTCGCGGGCTGGGTGATTGCAGTTATCTTTCTGGGGCTTACCTCCCGCCAGTACTGGACCTCCTCTTGGCAGCAATTGGGATGGTCCGACGTGGCGCAGGGCCTGATTAAACCATTGGTGTTTGCGTTCGTGATCGCGTTAATTGGCTGCTTCTACGGACTCCGGACCAGTGGGGGGACGCAAGGCGTGGGCCGCGCCACGACTCAAGCCATGGTCTCGGCTTCGGTGCTTATCTTTATTCTGACTTACTTCATTACCCAGATCTTCGTCTATACAACGTAGGGGTGTTTGCGCGGATGCCCGAAAGCTCGGAACCGGTACTGCGGTTTGACGACGTGAGCGTGCTTTTCGACGACATGGCGGCGCTGTCGCACGTATCATTCCAGGCGTTCGCGGGCGAATCGCGCATCATCATGGGGGCGGCGGGCAGCGGCAAGACGGTGCTGTTGAAGACGGCGCTGGGGCTGGAGCGGCCCGATTCCGGCAAGGTCTACGTGTTCGGCAAGGACATTACCAAGATGCGCGAGCGCGACCTGGCGGCGGTTCGCAGCCAGGTTGGCATGCTGTTCCAGGAGAGCGCGCTATTCGATTCGCTGACTATCGAAGAGAACGTGGCCTATCCGCTGCAGAACCAGAAAGCCATCCGCTGCCCGCCGGAAGAAGTGCATTCGCGGGTGGAAGAGGCTCTGAACTTCGTGGAATTGGGGGGAACGCTCGAAAAATTTCCTTCGGAATTGTCGGGCGGCATGCGACGCCGGGCAGCGATTGCGCGCGCCGTGGTGACGAATCCGCCCTTGCTGCTATACGATTCACCCACTGCCGGCCTCGATCCGATCACAGCGAACACGATCATGGCGCTGCTTATCAAAGAGCGGGATGTGGCACACACCACCACACTAGTCGTGACTTACCGGTACCAGGATGCGAATCTGATAGCTAACTTCCGCTACAATTCAAATAGCGGGGGTTTGGAGCCGGCACGCAACGGGGACCGGCCGCGATTTCGGACCGTTTTCATGGTGCTCCAGGAGGGGCGTCTGGTGTTCGAGGGCGACCAGGACAGCCTGGAAGCGTCCAAAGACCCTTACGTTTTGAAATTCGTCAAACCGCGGGAGCACGATGGCGGATCGCACTAAAGTTCGCTGGTCGCAATTAAAAGTGGGGCTGGTTGCATTAGCCTCACTGTTCATCGCCGCCGCACTGATTTTCCTGCTTACGAGCAGGCAAGGACTTTTCACCTCCTACACCGAATTGCGCACTTATCTGAGCGATGCCTCCGGCTTGCAGGACGGCACCCCGGTGCGGCTCAACGGCATCTCGATCGGCTATCTGGACAGGCTCCAGCTTACGAATTCTTCCAATCCGCGGCAGGCGGTAGAACTGACGATGCAGATTCGAACGAGGTATCTGCAGGATATTCCGACCAACTCGATAGTGCAGGTTTTATCTTCCAACCTGCTGGGCGACAAGTTCCTCAACATCACC
>DATBID010000625.1:0-17373 GCA_036557125.1 Bryobacteraceae bacterium
CCTGACGGAGTCAAAGGCAAAACGGTCCGGACCGTTTCTGTTCGCACGCGCAAGGAACCCGAACCTGCTGCCGGCGGGCATATCTATCACGTGTATCCGTTTGGGTACAAGGGACCCCGGCAGGAGCCGGCATTCACAGGCCTGCTCGCCGCTTATTACATGGGGTCGGATCAATCGGATCACTCGAACGCCGCTACGCCGCGTGTCCAACCCGGAGACATCATCCTGGTGCATGCCGGCGTTTATAAAGACAACCGGTTTATCTATGGTGGATTCGATCGCACTCTGGCGGCATATGGAACCCCGTTCGACGGCACCTATTATCTGACACAGAGCGGAACGCCCGATAAGCCGATCGTCATTAAAGCCGCGGGAGATGGAGAAGTGGTATTCGATGGCGATGGGTGCCAGAATCTCTTCAATGTCATGGCGGCGAATTACAACTACTTCGAAGACATCACGGTGCGCAATACGAACGTGGCGTTCCTCGCCGGATTGAAGAATATCGCCGGTTCGAGCGGCTTCACGCTGAAGCATTCGCGGCTCGAGAACATTGGCCGGGGTGTTGAAACGGAATGGTCGGGATCGAAGGATTTCTATATCGCCGATGACGTCTTTATCGGAAGGCACGATCCGCAGAAGCTCCAGAGTTGGTGGACGCCCGAAGTATGGTCGAAATTTCCCGGCTACCCCGCACCGATTACCTCCGAGTATGCGGTCAAAGTTTATGGCCAGGGGCACGTTGTCGCATGGAACTACGTTGCGAACTGGCACGACGGCATCGATATCGCGACGTACGGCAGCCCCGATGGCACTCCTCACGAGATTGAAGACCGTGTGCCGGTGGCGATCGATTTCTACAACAACGACTTCTCAAATATGGCGGACAACTGCATCGAAGCTGACGGCGGCGCGCGCAATATCCGAGTTTTTGAGAACCGGTGTTTCAATTCCGCCGGAGGAGCCTTCAGCGCGCAGCCTATCTTCGGCGGCCCGCTTTATGTTTACCGCAACCTTGCCTACAACACCACCACCGGCGGCCCTTTGAAATTCGTTGATACG
This sequence comes from Bryobacteraceae bacterium, assembly GCA_036557125.1. Classification (GTDB taxonomy): domain Bacteria; phylum Acidobacteriota; class Terriglobia; order Bryobacterales; family Bryobacteraceae; genus PSRJ01. The sequence continues at coordinate 1,063 of DATBID010000625.1, forward strand.
CCGGCTGGAGTGCTGGTGTACCAGAACACGTTCATCGGCCAGGGCCGTCTGCTTGGGCCGGCTTCCAACGTGCACTTCAGAAACAATCTGATTTTGGGAGATGGCTGGGCGGCTCCGGTTCTCAACCTGCGCACATCCACGAACTACTCGACGTCAGATTACAACGGCTTCCGCCCCAATGAAAATGTCGAGGACGCGTTTGAGTGGAATTCCCCGCCATTTGAAGTTCCTGCCGATTACACGGGCAAACTCGTCACCCGGCATTTCCGGTCGCTCGAAGAGTACCGGGCCGCCACCAAGCAGGAGGAGCACAGCGTAACGGTTGACTACGATGTGTTCGTGAATGTTCGCATTCCGGACAAATCCGACCCGCAGCGGCTTTACCGGCCGGGAGCGTTCGATTTCCGGTTGCGGCCGGGTTCAGCCGCAGTGGACAAGGGAGTTGCGCTGCCTTCCATCAACGACGATTTCACCGGCCGCGCGCCGGATCTGGGAGTGTACGAACTGGATCGGCCGCTTCCGCATTATGGCCCGCGTCCGGATTAGAAGTCTACATGAGGCCGGATCGAATTTTCGGCGTATGCGTACAGCTTGACATAGCTCCGGTTACCTGACACGATCACCGGAGGCGAAGTATGTCTGTTCGACCCAAGTGCCGGTTCGTGGGCAGCGGAGTGTATCCTGCGCGGCCGGCAATACCGCTGGCTCGCCTTTTATTCCTCTTATGGGCCGCGGCCACTTTCGCGACCGCTCAGACCAGCAACCCGCACCGGACCGTCTGGGACGGTGTGTACACGGAGACTCAAGCCGCGCGCGGCTCAACGGCGTTCAGTCAAAGCTGTGCGGGCTGCCATGCGCTCGCTCCGGAAGGTAAAGCACCGCTAGCGGGCGAACCGTTTTGGAAGAGTTTCGCGCAAAAAACCGTCGGCGATCTCCTCGAGTTCGTCAGGACTTACATGCCGAATGGCGCCCCGGGTTCACTGGACGAAACCACTTACGGGGATATCGTCGCGCTCATGCTGAAATCCAACGGCTTTCCGGCGGGAGCCAACGAGTTGAGGGCCGCTATCGTTGGCGACGTGCTGATTGTGCCGAAGGACGGAAGTACGGAGCTACCAGCCGACGCACTGGTTCGCGTGGTCGGCTGTCTGGCTCGAAGCGGAGCGGATTGGGTAGTCACGAGCGCTACCACTCCCGAGCGGGCGGAACACGTTCCGCCGGCCGGCGAAGACGCCACGCGGCCTCTCGGCAACCGTACGATGCCGCTCAAGTACGTCGTGACCCGCCTGGATGCGTTGGCGGGCTCGCGCGTCGTGGTGAGTGGTTTATTGATCGGCGCGGGCGGCGCGGACGGCATCAACGTGACGGAGGTCACCCGTGTCGCGCAGAAGTGTCCGTAGTGGCTTGATAGTGACCTGTCTCGGAAAAAAGTTACTAGGAGATGGATCAGCCGAAACGACAGCCACACGAATGCGGTTCGGACCCTGTGAGTCGTGATGACCGCTCCCGTGAGAAATATACGCAGGCTAGTTCGAAACTGTAAACTTGGGGTCCTTTCTCAACCGGAGTGTTAAGTAGCGCGGAGTGTCAACCTGAGAAAAATGGAGAATTCCCACGCGAAAACTTGGGTTCGAGCTCAACCATGGCAGTTGAGTCCGCACCCCGCGCGCATCGGCGAACTGGAGAAAACCGCGGCAGGCCCAACTATCCGCGGAATCTTTGGGATATCGCACGAGAGTCGTCAAAGGCGTCAAAAGCAGACTTCTGGTACAAAATCGGTACAAAAAGTTTTCTGGCAATCGAGCGCTGTCTCGCTTCTACTTCGCGAGAAAATCCTCGATCAGCTTCAGCGAGTCTTCGAGGTCATTCAGATTTCGCGCGGTGATGCCGTCGTTGCCGGCGCTCATCGCGGCTCTGGTAGCCCGTACCTCCGAATCCAGACGGCCGGCCGCGGCGGCGACGTCGGCCGGCAAGGCAGCACCCTGTTTGATCTGAAACTGTGCCAGGCCCACCTTGGCACGAGTGAACCGGCTCACCGCTGCGTTATAGCGCCTCTGAAATTCGACGCGATTCGATGCCACATTCGGCACCGTCCCCGGCGGCTGCGTCGTAGCGTTGGGCACGCCTCTGTTTTGGGGCGCGACGTTTCTGGGAGAACCGGGGGTCACCGGAGCGTCGTTCCCTCCCGCGGGTGGCGTCGCATCGCCCAATACTGGCATGACGCCGTCGATGGGCGCGTAGATCGACTCCCTGATGGTCCGGAAAGGTTTGCCGCCGATGTCCCTGTGTTCATGGACGAGTTGGTGCACCAAGCCTCCGGGAACATCATCGCTCCGCCAGGTTTGCGTGAACGTCATCGGATCGTTGGCGCGAGCGACCGATTCCCATTTGGTGGCAATCTTTCTTCCATTGATCACGAGCGTCTCTTCGCCAGTCGTTGTCGTCCCGGTATCATCTTGGCGGCCCGGCGGCGATCGCCTGGCGGGATAAATGAGCTGGTCTGCCGGCGATTGGCGTGATTGCCCGTTCCTGTCGAAAATGGTCGACGTGGTAGTCACGATGGCTCGTTGCTCATCGACAGAATCCAACTGCATCGTGATGCGCGAAATGAGGGTGCGGGTATATCGGTCTGTGCCCGGGCTGACCTCCGACAATAGCCGGGACTCCAAAACCACTTTCGTTCCCGGAGGAAACTTCTTCCAGGCAAGATACTCGGGCGCATCCACATTGCCTGTAGCCGTGGCCGTAACCGGCGCTCCGCCGGTGAGCCAGGCGGGCCGGGATTCGCGGAAATCGGCGCTGGCTGCGGCGGCGTCCAGAACCTTGAGTTGCCGGACACTAAGGATGCGCACGCCGGCGCCCTGGCGGAAGGTCTGAACATCGCCCTGAACCTCAATCGTCTTGCCGATGAGACCGGCAAAATTGTTGCCGTAGCTGGATTGCAGCATGTCGGAGTAGGGAGAGAATCCCACAAAGCCGTCAGCGCGGGAGTCTTTGAAACGAATGGTCGCGTACTGCGGCACACCATGTGTATCGACATCGACGCCCGCAACGGTGCCGCGCACGATCACAGGTTTACCCACCCAGCGCGGATCGTAGGAGCCGACGAGGAAATGCGCGACCTGGCCATCCGGGATGGCGGCTTTGGGATCCTTCAAGAGCGCCTGGAACCAGACACGCAAGGGCTGTGATTGTGGGTCCCCAGCAATATGACCTTCGGAATCTTTGGGGATATCTTTCAATCGCCCGGCTGCGTCCCGAACGTTCGCTTCGCCGTATTTCGCCACAAGCTGGGTGTAGACCGAAAAGGCCTTTTGCCAGTTATCTTTCATGTTGAACGCGGCGGCCGGTTGCATGGTCAGCAGTATGTTGGGATCGAAAGTCAGCGCAATCGCATAGGCGCGAGGACTGCTTTTCGTTACGTGGCTCAGGAATAAATAGTACGGGTTCGGGGACGGCGACGCGACGAATTCGCCGATCTCGACCGGCGAGCGCGTGGCCAGCCCGCCCACGGAATTCTTCGGCGCCTGCAAAGTCGCATTCGCGGCGTCGAATACCTGCTGCTTGCCGAACATCTTCACGAAAAGATCGTAGATTTCCTTGGTCGCCGCGACGGGGTCGGGCAGATCGTCGCGTTTGTTCTGGCCCAGCGCCCAACTCACATCCGCTTCCATCTGGCTACGGATGTAAACGTCTGGCGGGACAAATTTGGAAAGATTCAGGCCGCTCGACATAAGCTCCGCCCAGTTTCGCGCATCCTCGTAAGCACGACGCCAGTTCGATTCGTCCTGGAGCGTGTCTGCCAGCAGCATCGGGTTGGCCGAAGGATCGTTCAGCATTTTGGCGGCCCATTGGATCAGGTTCTGCCCACCATCCACCACCGCGTTTCCCGTTGGAGGCTTGTTGTCTTCCGCGCGCCGCATTGCGGCTAACCACCGCGCGAACAGAGGCTTGGCGTATGGCCGGATGCCGCCATCCATGTTGTCGGGGATCTTGTTGAGGTCGTTCAAAGAGGTATCGCCGCCCAAAATCGCCAGGGCGTTGCCCGCCTTGACGACTACCATGTTCAAGAGCATGCTGCTGGACAACGACAGGTAATAGGTATCTTTCTCTCGAAGCGCCCGCATGAAGTCCGTTTCGGCCTGATCAATTCCCGGACCGTTTGGCCACAGCGCAAAGTAGCGTTTGCGGGCGGCCTCGACTTTGGCGCTCTGCTGGGAGATCGAGCTGTCCATGGCGGACTTCAGAAGCGCGGCCTCAATTTTCAGCACGCAGTTCGTCCGGCCGTCCGGCCTGAGCGGGTGCGGATTGCAGGGGTCGTCCCCGAATGCCAGAGATGCGCTCAGGACCAGCGTTGCAGAAACCAGCAGGAAGCTTTTCATTTCATTTCCTCGGATCGTCTGATTTTATTTGTTGCGGGGAGCCTTGCACGGCGGCGCCGCCGCCATTCGACGCGCGATTTCCGCCGGGCCGGGATCGAACGGCCCGAAACCCACCAGAGGGGTCCACTGATGAACGTAAACCTCCGGCGGTGGCTGCGACTTGTTGGTGCGCGAAAATTTCCATTGGAAATTCAGTGTGCCCCTGAGCCTGCCGGCGATCTGCATCGTGGGAAGCGGCCTGGTCATGCCGAGGTGCACAGCGGAGGCGACCATGGGCCGGTAAAAAAGGCCCTTGCAATCGCCTATACACTCGATGACGGAACGCCCGACCACTCCGGCCTGCCGGCCAGGCGCGGTTCCCTGCGTTCCGCTGGAATCCCACGTCACGCGACCCGATCCCACGCAGAGGAACTTTTCCTTCTTCATCAGGTCGGCCACCTCGTCGACTGGTTCGCCGTCGTGCACGGTGCCGGGAGGGTCATACCAGGCTGGAACCAGGTACTCGAAATCCGGACTATAAGAGGCAGGATCCAGGTAATTGGTGACATTGGTTGCACCTGGAAGCGTTTCCGGTCGCTTCGGGTCGCGGGGCGCAACCAGGGTGGGCGGCTGATCCGGCCAGGGAGGCAGTTTCTCTCCGCGATGTACCAACTCCACCTTGTCGCATTGGTCGCTGAGCATCCTTGCGGTTATTTTCCCGGTCTGCGCATCGAATGTCCCCTCGATGCCGAGGGCCTCATACACCGCGGGGTGATGATTTACCCACGGCTCGGGCTCGAAATGGAAGCGCCCGGTCTTTTCGTCATACGTTCCTTTCAACCTGTAGCCGGTGGTTTCGACGCCGTTGAAAGAGTGGTAAGACATGTTGATGCTTGCAGTAACCCCCTCATCCGGATCCACCACTCCCAGCAGGCCAATGCCAGGGGACGCAAAGAATTCAAAGTCTCTCCAGGCGCCGCCGCAGTGGTAGCGGCCGGTAAACCGCTCAGAGACGAGGCTTTGGTGATTCTGCGCAAAGGCGGGCACAAGCACGACAGACAGAAAGAAAGCGGCGTAGCGCATTGCGCTTTAGTTTCCCCCCTCATATCCAATATGGGCCCTGGCTGCTGTTTCTTTCGAGAATTATCGCAGGATTGTGGTAATCTTCAAACCACCACCCGCGCCCGCAGGGGGATCAGGAGGAGATCGTTGAAAGAATCGCCGTTCCATCCCCATTTCTAGGCTGGAAGGATGATTGCGAATATGGTGCGACGAAAGACTACGGTCCATTCCATTTTCTGCCTGGTATTGCTCGGTGGCTCGTCTGTTTACGCGCAAAACCGGTATTCTCAAGCCACCTTAATCGATAACAGTGAATTTCTGAGCGCTGTGAAGGAAGTTTCCCTCGATCTGCAATCCGACGATTCGCTGGCGCAATACATTTCTTTAGCCGCTCAGCGGAATGAAATCGTGAGTGCCCTCGCAGGCTATGGAATCACCGTGCGCCCGAACGCGCCGGTGACGCTTGCGGTCAGGGTGACGGACCACCGTCCGGTGGTCGACTACAGGAATGTTAGGACCAACGTGATCGAGAAAAAAATCGCGATTCACGGAATCTATATCAGTTTGCGGTTTTTTGTGAAAGCCGCTGCCCTCCGGAATGGAAAACTGCATCTGGTGTGGGCGGCTCCCGAGACTTCCTTCTCGGGGAGTACTCTGGCGGAAGACGACCCATTGCGAAAAGTTTTGCTCGGAGATACGACGCAACAGGACAATCAGAAGATGTTTGTGAGCGTTCTCGGAGATTGCCTCAAGGCTCTCGCTCCCGCCGTCCCCCCGGAGCCGACATCACTTCAGGGGATTCGAGCGGCGGCGGCGCGGCAACAGGGGCCTCCCCCGGTTGAAGCGCCATGGGCCGTGAATTCCTGGACGGAGAAGGCCAAGGCAGCCGTGGACGCCGAGTTCGTGCGGATCATGAGCCCGGGTACACCGGTTGACAAGACCCCCTTCGAAGGGATCTCCGGCACCCCGGAAATTGTTCTCGATCCCCATTTCGATCACGACGACTGCAAGGCGGATTCCGCGTGGCGTAACCGGTGGGCGGGCGTCTTTCAGCGCTTGCATTGGACCGATCCGCAACAGCCGCCGACTATTTCCTTAAAACACTTTTTCAGTTGTGTGTACGCCTATGGCGCACCCCCGCGCTACTTCGCGCTGTCCGACAACATCTACCTGAGAGAAGCGAATCTTGTGTTCCCGCTCAATGGCAGGCTGGTCCGCAAGTGGGCAAGTCTTGCCACGGCGCATCATGAGCAATTCGCGCTCGAGGACGACGTCGCTAGCCGCTTGGGCGATTTCCTCCCACGGAATATTCAGGACTTCCTGACCGATCTGGTTCTGGGAAATTCGTCCGATGTCCCGCCGATCCCATCTGGTCCTAATCCGCCGACCGCACGCTTTCCGCAAGCACCACGCTCAGCGGCGCCTGCTCCTGATGCACTTCATGGCGCCGGCAGTGCGTCGGATCCGGCGGCGCAACTGCAATGGGTGCGCTCGGACATCCCTGCCTACGTTGAGGCCTCCCAAACCGGGTTCGCAAGATATAAGAAGGGTGACGCCCAGCTTTCCCAGGGCTATAGAATGTGGGATTCCCTCGTGAAACCCGCACCGGCAAAGGGTTGCTGGGTCGTTCAGGGTACCGCTTCTACCACACTTTCCTGCCTGCTGTTGGAGCGAGCGGACCTAAACGACGTCCGTTCCTACTACACAGAGTTGAACAAAGACGTCATCGCGTCGCTTCCGCGAGATTGGAAGACGAAGGCGGCGCCGCCGTTTGGCGGCGATTTGCCCAATCAGGGTTATGAATCATCCAGCGGCGCGCACCTCGAAGTCTGGATTGCCCGCGCGGCATCTGGAGGAGTATATGAAATCCACTTTCAGTTGGTTTCCGCGCATTAGCTCACAGCAAATTGCAAGCCGCGGAGTACGTCGTGGCCGATCGCCGGTAGCCCCTCAAGGCGTGTTATCTTCTGAATCAAGAGTGAAATGGATTTGCATCATGGCTGGCGCCTTGGCTCTAGTCGTATCCAGCGCAACCGCGCAGGCTGCAACGACCTCGGACTGTCCTGCGCCGCCCGGAGCAGTCAATGTTGCTCTTCCTTCGGGGTTGCCGCCTGCGCTACGCCGCGCGATGGGCGACATCGCTTTGCCGGGCGAGCCGTTCGACTCGACCGACGTGTATGTCAAGGGGCATAAATATGGACGCTACATCTTCGTCTGGAATGTCGGCACCAGATGGATCGTAGCGACAGAGCAAGGCGGCATAGCGCTCCGCTCGGCAATTTTTGTTTATCGCCTCGGCAAGGACGGCAAGACGGCCACGTTGACCAACAAACGTAGCGGATTTACGAATGACGTGTGCGGGGCTGCGACCAAGCTGGCCGAAGAGTGAAATCGGAGCAGCCGGTTGTTCTTTTCAATTTGGCCTAAAATAGGTAAGCGTCTTCCTCAAAAGGCTTGCTTATAACTAGTTGAACAAACGGTTTGGCTCCCCGGCATGGATTCGAACCACGATTCACGGCTCCAAAGGCCGCTGTCCTACCATTAGACGACCGGGGAGTATGGAAGCGACTGTCTCCAGTGTAGCGTCCGGCGTATATACCTGCAAGGAATCAAAATTGTTGTGGCGCGCGCGTCAGCCATTGGTACATTTCAAAAAAGCAGAACGCCGTCACTCCGATGCAAATATAAGACGCAACGCGCCACGCCTGTTCGGCGGCCGAACCCTCCCAGCGCGGCAACCCGGCGAAATACGCCACGACAAAGCCAGCGGCGAGACCGCCTACGTGCGCGGCGTTATCGATGCCGATACCCGGCAACAGGCCAATCAACAGAATGTAAATCACCCATCGAATGTAGGTGGCGCGAATCGCCGCCGTGACCGCGCTCCGATGATGCACGCTCAGGGCGATCATGGCGCCGATCAGTCCCATGATCGCGGCCGACGCGCCCAGTGAAGGGTTCGGCGTCCAAATGTAACTGAGATAGAAACCCGCAATCGTGGAGATAAAGTAAATCACCAACATGCGGCTCGCACCGTAAATTTGCTCCACCTGGCCGCCTACATCGAATAGCACCCACATATTCATCCCGATGTGCAGCAGGCCGCCGTGCAGGAATCCCGCAGTCACCAGGCGCCACCATTGTCCTTCGCGAATCGCGAGGCGCACTTTGGCCCCGGCCTCGACCAAATTCGGATTGAGCGAGCTCGCAATGTAAATGGCGATATTGATCAGCAGGAGGACTGCGGTAATGAATTGGGCGTGCGGAATGACGCCTAAAATGGGCGAAGGATTGCGCCGGTCAATCGCGCGCGCGCCCACTTTCTCATTACAGTAAGGGCAAATCCGGTCGCTGGTGGTGATGAATGCCCGGCAATGCGGGCACATCCGGCGGGTTTCCATCTGCCTCATTTTACTACCCGTTGTGCGCCGGACCTGGAAATCGGCGTTCTGCTACAATCGAAGGTCCCGCGATGCAGAAGAGCGAGCGAGAGCAGCGCGACGATATCATCCGGATCGGCCGTTTGTTGTTTGAAAAAGGCTGGGTGGCCTCCAACGACGGCAATATAACTATCCGTCTGGATCACGATCGCATCCTGGCAACCCCCACCGGCATGTCGAAGGGCATGATGGGCGCCGACGATCTGCTCGTTTTGGACCGGCGCGGCAACAAGATTTCCGGCGCACGCGAGCGCACCAGCGAGATTAACATGCACCTCACAATTTACGATCTGCGGCCTGATGTCCAGGCCGTGGTGCATGCGCATCCGCCGGTCTCTACTGGGTTCGCTACGGCCGGAAGACCGCTCAATCTGGCCCTGCTGCCGGAAGTGGTGATCAGCTTCGGGTGCGTGCCCATTGCGAAGTATGGCCTGCCAGGCACGCCGGAATTGACCGCCCCTATGCGGCCATTGATACCCAAACACAATGCGCTGCTCATGGCGAATCACGGCGTGGTCGCGTATGGCGGAGACGTGTTTGAGGCCTATTTCCGCATGGAAACCGTGGAACATAGCGCCCGCATTCAGTTCGTTGCCGAAATGCTCGGCGGCCCGAACGTGCTTTCCCGCAAGGAAGTGGATAAGCTGGTCGAATCGCGAGCGCGTTACGGCGTCAAGGCGCCTATGAGCGGCCAGGCCGAATGCCCGCTCACGGCAGAAGACTTGGGCGCGGAGGCGGAGCAGCGATTCTATGTGACACGCACCGAACTGATTGGGCTGGTGGATGAAGCGCTGCGCGCCCGAAGGCAGGCATAGTAGGGAAACTGGGGAGAACAGAAATGGGTGAAGCTTTAGGAATGATTGAAACGCGGGGGCTGGTGGCCATGATCGAGGCTGCCGATGCCATGGTAAAAGCCGCCAAAGTAACTTTGGTGGGATGGGAGAAGATCGGCTCCGGTTACGTGACTGCGATGGTACGCGGCGACGTTGCCGCCGTACGCGCCGCCACTGATGCCGGGGCTGCCGCCGCACGCCGCGTGGGCGAATTGATTGCTGTACACGTTATTCCGCGCCCGCATCAAAGCCTCGAGGACGTGCTGCCCATTGGCAAATCGGCTCCACAAGCCTCGCAAGCCGCCGCAGCCAAGTAGTCATTCGCATGATTCTGGCGCGCGTCGTGGGGACGGTGGTCGCTACCCGCAAAGATCCCCGCCTCGAAGGGAAAAAGCTGCTTATTCTGAAGCCGGTTTCGCCGGAGGGGAAGGACGAGGCCGGCTACGTGGTAGCCGTCGACACAGTCAGCGCTGGTTACCGCGAACGTGTGCTGGCCGTCTCCGGCAGCTCGGCGCGAATGGCCGAAGGCTGCAAGGATACCCCTGTCGATACTGCTATTGTTGGCATCGTCGACGACGTGCGGCTGGACTAGGCTGTGTTTCTGGGACGCGTCGTCGGCTGTGTCTGGTCTACCGCCAAGAATCCTCAACTGGAAGGACTGCGTTTTCTGGTTGTGCAGCCCCTCACTCCCGAACTGAAAGAGACCGGCAAGCGGCTCATCTGCGCCGATTCGTCCGGCGCCGGTGCGGGTGAGTTGATCTATTGGGTGCGCGGCCGGGAAGCTTGCTTCCCATTCCTGCCTAAAGAAGTGGCTTCGGATGCTACGGTGGTCGGGATTGTCGATGAAGTCCATGTAGCGCGCGCCGCCAAGGCCCCCGCCGCGCCATCCGACAAGAGCCGCCGGAAAGGCCGGCCATGTTGATCGCTCGTGTGATCGGCGAACTGGTAGCCACTCAGAAGCACTCCAGCCACGAAGGCCGCAAGCTGCTGCTCGTGCAGCCGCTGAACCTGGATGGCAGCGACCGCGGCGACGCGGTGGTGGCGCTGGACGCGGTCGATGCCGGCGTGGGCGATCGAGTGCTGCTGAGCACGGACGGCTATGCCGCTTCTTCGAGCGTCGGCAGGCCGCAGTCACCAATTGATATGGCGGTGATCGGGTTTATCGATCAGATCGAAATTCTTCCCGGAGTAACCTGATCCCGCCGATCACTGCTTGCGCGCAAACCGGTAATCCCCCGAAACGTGCTTCACCAGCAATTGCGCCGGCTGTCCCGCGTCGGTCTTGAGGAACTCCACTCCCAGCCCGTACAAGCCGGAAAACGAGGTTTCCGATTGCGCGGTCAATGCCACCTTGCCTCTTCCATCCATGTTGCCGAACAAGGTATCGCCGGAGACGGAAATTTCCACTACGCGCGGAACCAGGCGCCACAGCTTCGGCCCTTCAACGTACACACCCACGTACTTTGCAAGGATCTCGGGGGAAACCTTTACTGCGTTCTTCTCTTCATCGGAAGCTTTGCCCACCCAATGCTGCACGTTGGCGCTGGCTTTTTCATTGCAAACAAACTCGATCATCTCCGTATCGGGCGCCAGCTCCGCGCGAACTTTGACGGTGAAAGCGTGCGCGTAAGCGGACGAATCGGAAAACGTCACTTCCACGTCCATATTGCCTAAATCGCGGCGGTGATAACGCTCGGTCATGCGCAGCGCCTCGGTGTGTGGATGGCCATCGTGGTCAAGCCACGTGCGGTCGTTGAAACCGAAGCTTTCCGCCACTAGTGTGTCTCCATCCCAATGCCCGACCGAATATCCCATCCAGCTCGGATTGGGGTTGGTCTCTAGCTGACGGCCGTCCATATAAATTTGGCGATAAGTCAGATCCGGGTTCAGGATGATGATTAAATTGGGTGTCTGAATGATTTTCATCATCTCGGCCCCAGTGCTGTCGGCATCCGTGGTATAGCCGGGGCCCAGGGGCAAGCAGAGCACGTTCATGTAATCCTTGCCGAGATTCTCTTTACGTTCGGCGACCAGCTTTTCCGCCCACGGTTGAACCTCGCCGGGCTTCAGGTCCGCGGCAATATTTCGTGCGTACTTCGGCGAAATCTTGTTCCAGACACCGGAGAGATCGGGTTTTCCGTCTGCTGTGCGGGGAAGGGGCGCCGCCAGGTTCGGCTTGCCGTCGGCAATGCGGGGAATGCCTGGTGTGGGATGGTTCAGCCACTGCGCCGGAAGCGGCGTGCTCAAAACGAAGGTAAAAATCGCCAGCGACGGCATGATCGTGCTTGCCATGTCTGAAAATTCTATCCGAGAGAACTGCCGGCGGGAAGCGGCAAGCCAGGCGCCGGCAGTTCCTGTCGAAAGAGGGATAGAATCGAGACGAACGCTGAGTGATTCGCCGGCTTAATCCTGAACGATAGTGGCTTTGAGTGGATACTTAGCGGTTCCGCCCATCACAATGATCGTGTATGGCTTGCTGTTGGCCTGGAATTGCACCGGCACTTGGACCATCGGAGCAAGAGTCTTTGGCTGCTCTCCGCTGTACTGCGTGGTGTTCCCGCTCTGGGAGCCAGTCCGCTCGATGACCAACGTTCCATTCAACGGGTAGACCTCTTTGTAGTCCGTAGCCGAAGCCTGTGAAACGCCGGAAAACCACTTGTACGCCTTGTTGGCGTTTCTGGCGGCGTTCCCGGAACCGGAGGGGTTCTCGGGGGCGATGACGTTTACTTCGTCCGCGGACGCATTAATTATTCTTACCTTGGCCTTACCGTTAGTAGGCGTGTCGGTATTGTCCTCCAGGATTTGGAGTGTGCGTCCACCGTTGGAGGTAAGCGCGGCCACGACAGTGTAGTACTTGCCGGTATCGAGCCCTTTATTAGCACTGGCGATCGGAGGAGCATTGTTTCCGGAAGCGGGTGCGAATAAGGTGAAATTCTGGTTCTTAACCGAGACGGGTTGATAGGAGCTCACAGCTGCGTATCCGATATTGGAAAACACGGGCGCGCCTCCTAGCGACAGAGTAGCGGTTTCTCCCGGCATGCCATTGACGAACCGGACCATTGCCTCATTCGGGCCCGCACTACTGAATCCAGGAAACGTGACGAAGCAACCGAAAGCGGCGATGGCGAGAATTTTGACGGCCATCCGCCGTGCATTGATAGAGGAGTTCATAACGCAAGTGCACAGTGCACGGCGGCAACCAAAGGCAGCTTACATTCAACGAAATTTGCCTTGGCCTGCTCGGCGCTGCCCCATTTGTGCGATGCGTAATGCCCTGGCACCCTGCCGCCCGGCACTGCGATATGCTGAAACGCTGGAATCCAGGAGACTTTATGAAATCCACTGTAATCATCGCAATGACGATTGGCGCATGGGGCGCGGCCGCCACTTTTGCCCAGATACGGCCACCCGCGGGCCTGAAACAAGGGCCTGGGGTCCAGGCGGCGCAGGACGCGCGCGAACCGGATATTTTGAAAGCGTGCAAGACTCCCCCCACACCGCCTGCCGGCCGTGGCGGGCGAGGGCGCGGTCCGGCTCCCGCCAACGCTGCGGGGCCTCGAGATTACACGGTGACCGAAATCGCCGGCGTGATCGCCGCCGGCCGGAAGTGGCAAGAGGTCTGGGTGGTCGATGGCAATAACGCCGACGGCATCATCGCTACTAAAGACGGCGGGCTTTTGATTGCGCAGAACGACAACAGTAACGTCGTGAAACTGGATAAGAACGGGAAGGAGTCCTTGGCTTATTCCGGCACCAATACCGGCGGGTCTCTCGCCATGAACGCGAAAGGCGCCCTGTTTGTGGCCAATCGCGGACTGAACCCTTCCATCGAGCAGATTGCCCCGGTGCGCAAAACGTTCGCCAATAAATACAACGGCGATCCCATGGATTGCATTGGCGGCGTGCTGAATGACATCGCAGCCGATAGCAAAGGCGGCGTGTACTTCACCATGGGTGGGCTTTTCTATGTCGATCCGAAAGGCAAGATCACCCGCTATGGCGAGAACCTGACCACCAACGGCATCGTGCTGAGCGCCGATGAGAAGCGCCTCTTTGTCACCAACGGGCCGACTGTTGCAGTGTTCGACGTGCAGAAGGACGGCTCGCTCACTAACCAGCGCGAGTTCGCCAAACTGGAAGGCGGAGGCTTCGGCGATGGCAGCACCTTCGACACCACTGGGAGGCTCTACGTCAGCACGAATGCCGGTGTCCAGGTGATTGGCCCTGACGGGAAATACCTCGGCCTGATCCCCACACCGCGCGGAATCATCAGCCTCGCCTTCAGCGGCCCCGACCGGAAGACGCTCTACGCGGTCTCCCGGGACAACGCGCAGAACAAGGATTGGATTATCGCGATTGAGACGATCGCGCAGGGGCCGAAGGGCCGGGGGAAGTAACGATCATTTCTGTTTGAGCGGCCTAACCAGCGTAGTGAGGATGAAGCCGACTGTCAGCATGGATGCCAGCACACGCAGCGGTGTGTCATAGATGTGAATCTTGCTCACGCCGGGAGCGAGCGCCGTTTTGGCACGATTGGATAGTTCGGTGACAATGACTGGCCCTGCTACCGCGGCCGCGCTCCACGCCGTGAGCACGGAGCCGTGAATCGCGCCGACGTTTTCCACGCCGAAAATATCCGCAAGATACGCGGGAATGGTTGCGAACCCGCCGCCGTACATGGTGAAGATCACGAACAGGGCCGCTTCGAAAATCACCCAATCTCCGCTCGCGGCCCACCGCGGAATCAGCAAAAATAGCGCGATCTGCGCCAGGAAGAATGTGAGGTAAGTGTTCCGCCGCCCGATGTGATCCGATGCGGAAGCCCAGACGAAGCGGCCCCCAGCATTGAACAGACTGATCAAAGACACGACCACAGCCGCCTCAACCGGCGTTTTCAGAAACATATCCTGCATCATCGGGGAGGCTTGGGCGAGAATCCCGATGCCTGCGGTCACATTGATAAAGAGGACGCCCCATAGCAAGTAAAACTGAGGAGTCCGCAGGGCGTGATTTCGGGTAATGCTGGTCTCCGCCATGACGTTTCGGGTTTTGGCGGGCTTGGTCCAGCCGGACGGCGCCCAATTCTCAGGCGGCCTGCGAAGGATGCGCGCCCCGGCCATCATGATGAAGAAGTAGGCAACCCCCAGCGCGATGACGGTTTTGGCCACGCCCATAAGGCCGATGAAATAGGCGTTGAGATAACCGGCCAGGAAGGCGCCCCCACCAAACCCCATGATCGCCATGCCGGTAGCCATGCCTCGCCGGTCGGGGAACCACTTCACCAGAGTACTGACCGGAGCGATATAGCCTAAACCGCAACCGATTCCGCCGATGACGCCCATTCCCAGAAACACCAGAATGGACTGCCGGATTGCCAGACCGATTCCCCCAATCACCAGGCCTATCCCGAAGAAAAAGGCCGCTGCCATTGCCGAAACACGCGG
Source organism: Bryobacteraceae bacterium (assembly GCA_036557125.1). Classification (GTDB taxonomy): domain Bacteria; phylum Acidobacteriota; class Terriglobia; order Bryobacterales; family Bryobacteraceae; genus PSRJ01. Next base: position 16,203 of record DATBID010000625.1, read on the forward strand.
ACCGCGCCTTTCCACCCAAGGCCCTCCAAAAGCCGCGCTGAGTCCTAGCAGGACTAGAGCTGTCGTGAAAGTGGTATAGGGCGCCCGGAACCAAGCCGGATCGTTAGGAAAGAGTGCCTGAATCGGGCGGTTAAATGTGCTCCAGGCATAGACCGAGCCGATACAGATATGAACCGCTACGGCGCCGGCTGGAATCAGCCAGCGGTTAATGGTTGCTGTTGTTGCAGGCGCGGCCGCCTCGAATTGTTTTTGGGGCATAAGTTCCGGTAATTCTATAACAGGCAGAGACCTTAGTGCATTTTGGTTACAGAAAGGTGACACTCGCTGAAAAAGATGCGAGTAAACGAACAACTCGCGTGTATAATTGTCGTGGCTGTAACGATCATGCTGCGAATAGCAATTCTAGCGAGGAGATAACGATGGTTCGAGTTCTTGCGGCCTTATTCCTTTGGGCCGCGGTGGAAGCAACAGCGGTGGCACAGACGATCACTGCAGTGCAGGATGCAGGCAGCTATACAACAAATGTCGCGCGGGGCGGTCTTTTTGTCGTTAAGGGGAGCGGTCTCAGCGGCAGCGGATTCAACGAGGCAACGGCGCCATATGGGACGTCGATAGGCGGAACGTCAGTCACTTTCACTCCCACTGCCGGGGGCACAGGCACGAAGGCCTATCTGATCTACACTTATAACCAGAATGGAGTCAACCAGATTGCGGGGCTTGTCCCATCGACTCTGGCGGCGGGCAACTATAGTGTCACGGTAACTTATAACAACACAACCGGCGCGCCGGCTCAGACTCAGGTATTGGCAGCCAAACCGGCCCTGCTGACTCAGGACTCTTCGGGCAGCGGACTGGCTCTGGTGCAGAATTACGTTTCCTCAAGTCAGTACGACATAAACCGTCTGACCACCGGGACAGTTTCCGGAAATACGATTTCGCCGGCCCAGCCGGGACAGACACTGATCGCTTGGGGAACCGGATTGGGCGCAGTGCCCTTCCCGGACAACACGCCTCCCTCCGGCGGTTACAACTACCCGAATGTTCAGGTGATCGTGGGCGGAACCGTAATCACTCCGGCGTATGCTGGGCCTTCCGCTTACCCCGGTTTGGATCAGATTAATTTCACCCTGCCAAGTACCGTTTCTACCGGATGTGCTATGAGCGTGCAGAT
>DATBID010000626.1:0-6559 GCA_036557125.1 Bryobacteraceae bacterium
GCATCAAGCCTCCACCTCCGCCGAACAGGCGTGCAGGCCGGCGCGCGCGGCAGCCACGGCGGCGGCATCGGGCGGATCGGCCAACTCGCTGCGCAGCAGGTCATCGGCGTGACGATAGAAACGGCGCGAATGGCGGCCGCGGATGCGGTACTCGCGGTCCGTGCTCTCGCTCCAAGCGCGAACGCTCACCAAGCGTTCCTGTACGCGCTTGTAGTAACCTGTGCCCTTGATTGGATAGGAAACCGTCGTAAGGCATACATCGGGCCGGCAGCGCTTCACGTGAGCGATGGTGGCTTCGATATCCTCTATCTCCTCGCCGTCGTAGCCCCACATGAGGAACATGCCGGTTTGGATTCCGTTGGCCCGGCACAATTCCACGGCGGCGCGCACCTGCTCCACGGTGACACCGCGATCCATCGCGTCAAGGATGCGCTGCGACCCGCTTTCCGAACCGATCCACACCCGGAAGCAGCCGAGCGAAGCCAGAGCTTCGGCCACGGGCGCGTTTACGCGGTCCGCTCGTGTGATGCATTCGAACGGAATTCGCAGATTGCGGCGGCGCATCTCAGCCGCGTACGCGAAGAGCCAACCGTGATGGATGGTAAAGACGTCATCGGCGATCCAAAGCATCTCCGGCGCGTAACGATCGAGAATCCACTCGACTTCATCGACAACCCCGGTGGGAGAACGGCGGCGGTGAGTGTTGCCGTAAACCGCATGGCTGCACCAGTTGCACTTGTAGGGACAGCCACGGGCAGTAATCAACGAAACAGAGCCTCTGCCGTGATGGCGCCGCCACGTGTCCAGGTAGCGGGAAATATCGATGCGTTCGCGGTCCGGCCAGGGTTGGGTATCGAGATTACTGATAAGCGGGGAGGGAGGTGTGCGGACCAGAACGCCATCATCGGCGCGGAACAATAGGCCGGGGATTGTGGGCCACGCCGCAGGATCCATACCGCAGCCCAGCAATTCCTGGAGTGGAGTCTCCCCTTCTCCGGCTATGATGACGTCGGCTCCCGCGGCCAGATATTCCGCAGCGTAGTTGGCGGGCTCGGGTCCGCCAATTACGATGCGCCAGCCGCAGGCGCGGGCCTGGGCGGCGATTTCGAGCACGTTGGCGCGAGTCATGAGCGTGCCGTAGATGCCCAGAGCCGCGGGGGGCCCGTGGCGTAAGATCTCGAACAGCTCAGCCTTCGATCCGAAAGTGGAGTCGTAGATTTCCACATCGAAGCCCGCGCGGCGCAGGTGCGAGGAAAGATAAAGGCAACCCAGAGGCGGGTAAGGCTTCATGATAGCCCGCTCTTTCGGGTCCTCTTCCAGGAAGTAGCCGTGCGTGAGCAGCAGTTTCATAGCGCCATAGCCTCAACGGGCGCGCTGGAACGGAGCTCTTCAACGCGCTCCCAGGCGGTCCGCGTTTCCGCTGCCGTGCCGGTACGGCGGACTTCGAGGTGCAGGGCTTCGGCGAGCGCCCGGTAAAATTCACTCGAAAACGCCCCGCGAAACATCATTGCGAGATCGCCGCTTTCCCGCCAGTTCGCCGGGCCAGCCATCTGCGAAGCCACCAATTGGTGAAACCGGGTTCCGGGCAGCGGATACGATACGGAGACGCCGATATCGTCAGGCATGCTTTCGCGCACGAGATGGATGGTTTGGAGAATGTCGTCCCACGTTTCGCTGGGATAACCGAACTGCAGAAAGAAACCGGCGCGGATTCCGTTGCGCCGCAGGTTCTCGCGGGCGCGGTAGACCTGCTCGACACGGATGCCTTTTTCCATCGCGTCCAGGATGCGCTGCGAACCAGACTCGGCGCCCATCCATACCTCGCAGCATCCGGCCCGCTCGAGCGCGGAGACCGTGTCGCGAGTCATCAAATCGCAGCGCGATTGCATCTTGAAGGGAATCCTCGCGCCCAGCGACTCCACGCAATCGGCGAATTGTAGAGTCCATTGCCCCGAAAGGGCGAAGATATCGTCCGCAAACCAGATATGGTCGGGATTATAGCGGCGCTTGACGTTGAGCATCTCCCGCGCCACGAGCTGCGCCGAGCGTGCGTGGTAGGATGCGCCCCAGATGGGCCGGGCGCACCAGTTGCAGCGGTACGGGCAGCCGCGGCTGGAAACCATATTCAGGGAAAAATAACCGTGAGCGGCATGCCAGGCTGCGCGATAGCGATCCATCGCAACCAGATCGCGCGCGGGTTCGGGAAGGGTGTCCAGATTCGTCCGCGGCACACGGCGCGCGGTGCGATTGAACTTCCCGGTGGCTGAGTCGCGATAGATCAGTCCGGCAATGCCCTGCACCGCATCGCCGCGCACCAGTTCCAAAAGTGTGGTTTCCACTTCTCCGCTCAGTACGTAGTCGAATCCCGCGACGAGATACTCCAATGGGTGATCCGAGGAATCGGAGCTGTGTACTGCGCAGGGGATGCCGCGCTCGCGGGCAATGCGAGCCATCCAGAACGCCAGTTCGCGATTCCGTCCCAGACACATTTTCGACAGGAAATTGAAATCGTCCTCGCAAACTACGACAAGGCGCGGCTGAGCGGCTTCGAGTGCGGCCTCGAAGGCTTCCTCGGGCGAATCGAACGTGACATCGCACAGATCGACCGCGATTCCGGCCTCCCGCAGCACGGCCGCTGCGAAAAGCGTCTGCAGGGGAGGATAGGGTTGCATCTTTTCCACCTGCTTACGGTCGTGCAACAAGTGATTGCCGTGCGTGAGGAGGACGCCGTCCATATTCATTGGGTCCCGGTGAGGTTGTGGCTTAAAGATTGGCCGGTAAGCAAGGACCGGCGGACGACGAGCCACTTGCGAGCCATGGAAATCCAAAGTTCCACGGGAAAACGAAAGAAATGATGGCGCAAACGCCAGTCGAGCGGCTTGCGCGCCAATTGCAGCGCCTGGCGGAGCGCTGCAGAGCGCGATTTCCGCCTGGTTTTCTTGATTTCGTTGTTGAGGAGGAAGTAGGACATCCCACGCCGTAGAGTTCGCAAGGATTCCCCATCGAGCCACGGGAGGCGCAACTCGCCCAGACCACAATCGACCCAGTCCTCGAGGCGCTCAGGCTCGGGCAATCCGAGCTCGCGCAACTCAGGCCAAATGGGGATTCCGGGGTAAGGTGTGAAGAGGTTAGGCGAGAAAGTGACGTGATCGAATTTTGCGGAGATTTCTCCCATAACGCGCAAGGTCTCGCGGCGGTGGTTCTCCTGTTCGCCGGGGTAGCCGAAAATCAGATTAAAGGTGGTACGGATTCCGGCGCGCCCGCACTTACGGGCGGCTTCAAACATATCCGCCACGTGCTGATGCCCCTTGTTCATGCGCTTCAGAATTTCTGGCGATGCCGATTCCGTGCCGAAACCGATGTGGGTTACGCCGCTCGATGCCAGCATCTCGACGTCTTCGTCGGTCATGCGGCACAAAAGGTCGGTCGATGCCTGGAAGGTCCAGCGGAACCGGAGGCTGCTCGCGAGGAATCCGCGCGCGATGGCGGATGCGCGCCGTGTATCCACCAGGAAATTGGAATCCACCAGCGCGACCTCTTCCAACCGGTGGCGCTCGACCAGGCTGGTAACGTCCGCGACAACCGCGGCGGCATCGAGGGGATTGAAGCGGCGGTTATAGAAGACCATGTCCGTGCAGTAATTGCAGGCGTAAGGACAACCGATGCTGGTGGCATAGGGCAGCTTGCGTCCACCGGCCACGCGCGCATAAGCATCGAAATCCACCAAGTCGTAGGCCGGAGGAGGGAGCGCGGAAAGCGGCGCCGGAGGCCGATCGGGATTGGAGTGGATGGCGCCGTCGCGCTTGAACCAACAACCGGCCACCAGATCGAGCGGAGCTCCGGCAGCCAGGCGGTCGAGGAGTTCTACGAGGGTAAGCTCGCCCTGATGGCGGACTACGATGTCCACAAAGTCTTCTCGCAGAGTTTGCCCCGGGAGCAGGCTCGGATGCCATCCGCCGAACACGATCGGCAGTTCGGGGCGCAGGCGCCGGACCATACGGCTGGCGGCAACGGCGTCGCGAATCATGGGTCCGGTTAACAGCGAAACTCCGAAAGCCGCCGCGCCCTCGATCTCGCGCGCAAGGAGTGAAAGATAATCGGCGTGGAGGGCGGCATCGACCAGGCATGGGACGTAGCCGGCCTGGCGCAGCGACGCTGCCAGACTGAGCAGGCCGAGGGGAGGTCCGAAGACTTTGCCTTTGTAGGGCGGCAGGAACAGGACGACTTTTCGCGAGCCGGAACCGCTCAGCACGTCACCGCCTCCGCCGAGAGCTGGTGCGCGTCAACAGAGGGCTTCAGCGGCGGGAACCAGCGGTTGGCAGCGTTCTTCAGCCACAGCTCGAAGGGCGCGCCGTAAACATCATGATCGAGGCGCCAGCGCGCCGGACGTGCAATGGCTTCGTGGACGAAGCGATTCACCGGGTGACGCCGCGCTGCGCCGATAGGCACGCGGTGAAAGGCGATGCGCAGGTAATCGCGCATGGTTTGCACCCGTCTATGCGCACGGCCTTTGAGCCACGGCAGAACGGTGTAGCGGGGGAAGAAATCGGCCCAGCCCTCGAACGTTTGGGGAGTGTGGATACCCAGCTCGAAGGCGCGCTGCATCACCGGCGCTCCGGGGTATGGCGTGAAAATGTTGGTCCAGAACTCCGCGCCTGGATACTGGCGGCAAATTCGCATGATCAGATCGATCGATTCGCGGCGCTCGGCCTCACCTTCGCCGGGGTAGCCGAAAATCATGTTGAAGGAAGGACGAATGCCGGCCTCGGTGAGCCTGCGCGCCGCTTCGTAAATGGTGTCGAGCCGCTGGAAATCCTTATTCATGAGGTGCAGGATTTTGGGAGAGCCGGAATCGGCGCCTTGGGAAACCTGCGACAGCCCGGCGCGGCGCAGCAGCTTGAGTTCTTCGACAGAGAGCCGAATCACCAGATTCGTGGAGGCCTGAATGCTCCAATCGAACTGCACGCCTCGGCGTACGAGGCCTTCGGCAATCTCAATCGCGCGCTGGCGGTCCACCAGGAAGTTGTCATCCACGACCCAGAGGAGCGAGAGACCGTAGCGGCTTACAAGATCGGTGACCTCTTCTACCACCTGTGCAGCTTCGAGAGCGTTCCACTTCCGGCCATACACTCCGTCGTTCGTGCAGTAGGAGCAGTTGAAGGGACAGGCCAGGCTGGAGGTGTACATGGCCCATCGGCGGCCACAAACGCGCTGGTAGGCATCGAAATCGGCGAGATGATAAGCCTTAGGCGGCAGTTCCCGGATCGGTTTGAGCGGGCGCGGCGGATTGAACACGAGGCGCCCCTCGCGCTTGTAGCCAACGCCGGCAATGCCCACAGGTGGTTCGCCGGCCTCGATCGATTTTATGATCTCGAGCAGCGCATCCTCGCCCTGGCCCTTGACCACGATATCGACGTACGGCGCTGCGAGCGTCTGGTCCGGCAGCAGTGAGGGATGCCATCCGCCGAGTATCACCGGTTTTTGCGGATAACGCGCCTTAGCGGCCCGCGCAATGGCGACCGTCTCGCGGATCATCGGGCCGGTCACCAGCGAGACCGCCAGGCAAAGCGCGTCGTCCAGCTCCTCGAGCACCCGTTTGTGGAAATTGGGGGTAATCGTCGAATCGACGATGCGGACTTCGTAACCCGCCCGCAGCAGCGGCGTCGAGACCGCCAGGATGCCTAGCGGAGCAGTGGCTTCCTGGCTGGAGAAAGCGGGGAAGAAAAAGACGACTTTTTTCTTGGGCATTCGCGAAGCCGCTCTATATCCGTTTGGACAACGCGGCGGCGCGGGTGGAACAGATATTACTGGCGGGCGGCTGGGAGATTTTACATTCCGCAGCCGGATTCCCGGCTGTCTAACCAGGTAGGCTCGAAACCGTCCCCAATGGCCTCGATTGTCTTTCCCGAAACCTTTTTCTTGCGCCCACGCGCTACGGTAGCGTTGCGCGCCATCTACCGGCTGGAGCGCGTGGTGGCCGCGCTCCTTCTGGCGGCCGCGCTCCCACTGATGGCGGTGATTGCCGTTGTGGTTGCGGTACTGGCGCGGCGTTCCCCCCTGGTGCGGCACGTCCGCGTAGGTTGGCGCGGCGAGCCGTTGGCTATGTTGAAGTTCCGAACCATGTGGGGACCCGGCACGCCGCGCTCCGCCATCTTCACCATCGAAGAGGTTCAAGACCACATTCCCGAAATCAAGGGCGCCCCCGATCCGCGCGTAACCAGCCGTTTCGCGGCCTGGTGCCGCCGCCGCTCGATTGACGAACTCCCGCAACTCTATCACGTGGTGCGCGGCGAAATGTCCTTCGTGGGGCCTCGCCCGATCACCCGCACGGAACTCGACCGGTATTACGGTCCGAGCGCTCTGGAAGTTCTCTCACTTCGTCCCGGTTTGGTCGGCCTGTGGCAGGTGATGGGCCGAAACCATCTGACTTATGCCCGGCGGCGGCGGCTGGATCTGTTGATGGTGCGCCATGCCTCGGCAGCGTTGTACCTGCGGATCTTGGCCCGGTCCGTAACCCTGGTGCTCGGCGGCAACGGCGCCTTTTAGCGAATTGGCGCCC
>DATBID010000627.1:0-8965 GCA_036557125.1 Bryobacteraceae bacterium
CGGCGACTCTTTTAAGATCGAGTGCCCCACTGGTTCCGGGCATCAGATGACTCTATTAGAGGTGGGCAAGGAGCTGGGTGAGCGATTAATCCGGACATTTCTGCGAGACAGCGCCGGGCGACGTCCCGTCTTTGGGGGCGCCGAGAAGTTCCAGAACGATCCGTACTGGCGCGATTGCATCCTATTCTATGAATATTTCCATGGAGACAACGGGGCCGGCATCGGCGCCAGTCATCAGACCGGCTGGACGGGCCTGGTGGGGCGGCTGATACAGGCCAATGGAATCGTGACCAAGGAGATGCTCGAGAGCCGCCATCTCGAGTCTGAGATGTTCAAGGCTCTTTCGGGGATGGAGAGCGGCGACGCCGTTCGCGCACGCGGCGCTTAGATGGATCGATGTGAGAACCCCGACTGACCCTGCAAGAATTGTGCGGATCAGTCGGGGGTCTCTCCCGTATCGGCGACAGTCCCTATTGACCTGTGGCCGCAGCTTGCGTTATCGCGGGTCCACGCCGCGCCAGCCGAACGCACGTCTCTATAGCGCGCTTCAAGGGCGGCGGGATGCCATTGGGGCCACGGTCGATCACGGCATCCAGCAGCAGAACCGCCAGGTACGGCTTCGAGTGCCTTTCGATGGCCCGCGCGATAACAGCCTTCGCGGGCGCTCTCCTCTGGACTGAGGCATCTGCGGAGACATTGCGTGGAGATGCCGCCTTGCGGAATACGTCCTGATATCCGTATCTCCAGAAGCAGTGCTCCAGGTCCACATCCTCCAACAAGGTGATGTGATCTTGAACAATGCCGGCTCCCACGCGCTGCCGGGCTGACCGTGCATACTGTTGGCCCGCCGGGTCTCCGTCAGACAGCAGGTGCCATTCGATTCCGAGGTGTCGGGCCACCTTGATAAGAGAGGCCAATCCGCACTGGGCAAATTCGACGCAGGTCACGCCCTCGCTGGCGAAGTCATAGCCGCATACCCGGGCCATCTCGCCCATCAGCCAGAATTCGGTTTCGCCTTCCACCAGCAGCCAGCAGCGGGCGAAACTGGCCGCGGCCCTCCGGCTGCGCAGGTGGTAGGAGTAACGGCGAAGTTCGTCACCGTTCAATGCGCCGTCGGGGACGCGCCACTCCTTCACCAGACCGTCGCGCCGGGTCAGGCGTCTCACCGAAGACAGGCGCGCGGATGCCAGCAGCGTTCCGGAATGAGTCGCAATAATCTTCTGCCCCCGAATGCGCTCGATCACGCCCCAGATAGACGCCAAAGTCATGGGATGCAGGTGCGCTTCCGGGTTTTCGATTAGGGTTAAGGGATCCATTCCCCTCTGGACCCGCGCCGCCCCTGACCGGAGGAGTGCTCCAACCAGCAATAAGAGCCCGATCTTATGAGCCGCGGTCCCGAGAGTCTCCAACGGCATGGAGCTTGTGGAACGGCGGGCCTTTCTGGTTTCAGCGAACCCTTCCAGGATCTCGCCGAGCGGCGTCGCATAGTGCGGAAGCAGCTTCGCCTGGGCGAGCAATAGTTGCCTGGCTGCGGTCGAGCCGCCTTCAATTGCCGCGGATATATCAAGCGCCGTACCCTGCAGCAGCTCTTGATAGTGCCGGCTCACCTGGTCCGCCAGATGCTTAGCCTTCGGATCGGCCAGCTCCGTGGAATTCACGTCGACCCCTTTGCCCATCATCCCTTCGCTGATCCAGAATACGGGCATGCGGCCGCGCAGCCAAGCCAGCATTCTGCAATCGTCGATCAGCGGGGCGCTCCCGGCGGAGCGGAAGACCCATCGCGTGCCGCCAGTGGGGACGTGTGTGACTTCCAACCAGAACCGCCGGTCACGGTGGATGATATCCGGCCATGCGCTGCGCAGGAACTCAAAGCCCTGACCGTCCCATTCACCGCGGCGGCCCTCGACAAATTCCAGCGCAATCGAGATGGGGACCGCAACAGGTCGTTCTTCCTCCATCCCGCGGTGAATATGAAAGGGCTGGAATAGAAACTCGCATTCCTTTGAATTCCACCCCAAAGCGAGCGCCACTGCCTCGATAATGCTGGAGCGCCCGCAGTCGTTCTCGCCGATCAGAACCGTCGTCGGATCGAATGTGATTTGCGCGCATTTCACCGCGCGAAAGTTTTCAACCCGAGCCGAGCGGAGAAGCATGAGAGGCGGTCAATCGCCGAAGCAGATCCCCAGTGCCCGGGCCACCAGGACCAGCTCGCCATCCATCGGAACAAGCTTCAATTGCGCCACGGCCTCTTCGAGCGGCACGAAATCGAGCTTCGGCGGGTTCAATGCCACCATGACCCCGTCCATCCCGTGATTCAACGCATGCACCGCGCCGGCGCCGAATCCCAGACCGAAGATGCGGTCCTGTGCATTGGGTGATCCGCCGCGCAACAAATGTCCTAAAACCACAGCGCGCGACTCTTTTCCGGTCAACTGCTGGAGTTGCTCGGAAACCTGTTCCCCAATACCCCCGAGCCGCTCCACGCGCCCCGCCTCACGACTTTTCACAGTGACGTCGCCACCCACGGGTTTGGCGCCTTCTGCCACGACTACAATGGCATGCTGCCGCGATCCGTTCGTTACCTTTTGCAAGTGATCCGCCACCTTGCGAATATCGAAGGGCGCTTCGGGAATCAGGATCGCGTCTGCCTGCCCCGCAATGCCGCTGTGCAGCGCAATCCAACCGGCATATCGGCCCATCACTTCCACCACCACGATCCGGCTGTGGGCCTGCGCTGTCATGTGCAGCCGGTCGATACATTCAGTGGCGAACGACACCGACGAGGAGAATCCGAAGGTTGCCACCGTCGATCTGAGGTCGTTATCGATGGTTTTGGGCACACCAACGACGCGCAGCCCTTTCTTGTGGAGTTGTAAGGCGATGGTCAGGCTGCCGTCGCCGCCGATCGCGACGTGCGCGTCGAGGCCGTGTTGGCGGAACCCGTCGAGAACCCGATCCGACCGATCTACTTCTCTGACGCCTCCGTCCGCCGTCCTTTCGAGAACCCGGAACGGATTTCCACGGTTGGTAGTGCCGAGAATGGTTCCTCCCAAGTGCGGGATATTCTTTACCTTCTCGATATCGAGTTCGATCAACCCTCCGTTCGGATATTGCTCAGGAGAGAGCAGGCCATTGAAACCCTCGCGGATTCCGAACACCTTCCAGCCTAAACGCGATGCTGCGTTCACGACGGAGTAGATAACAGCATTGAGACCGGGCGCATCTCCGCCGCCAGTGCTAATGCCGATGCGTTCGATTGGCTTGGTCATGGCGGTTATTTTTGCCCGGCTGCCATTTGCAAAGGCGTCAACCGCTCAGTGACCGTGGCCGGCTGACTGGACACAATCATCCGCACCGCTTCAGACGGCGAATCCGTGACGAAGCCGAACCCGGTGTCCTGCTCGGCGATGGCGCCTTCGCGCAACATGTCGTACAGCAGTTCAATGAGCTTTTGCCAGAACGCCTTGCCGATCAGCATCAGCGGAAATGGCCCGATCTTGTTGCACTGGATAAGCGTAGCGGCTTCGAACATTTCATCCAGCGTCCCGAACCCGCCCGGCAGGCACACAAAGGCGCAGGAATACTTCACCAGCATTACTTTCCGCGCGAAGAAGTAGTTGAAGTTAACCACCTCATCCACATATGGGTTCGGCTTCTGCTCATGCGGCAGGATAATGTTGCAGCCAATGCTGACACCGCCGGCTTCTTTGGCGCCGCGATTCGCCGCTTCCATCATTCCTGGGCCGCCACCGGTGATGACAGCAAAGCCGGCCCGCGCCAGTTCGCGTCCCACCTCTACGCCTAACTCGTAATAAGGACTCCCCTCCTGGAATCGGGCGGATCCGAAGACGGTAACGGCAGGTCCCAGGCGGTAAAGCTTGTCGAACCCGTTCGAAAATTCCTTGAAGATGCGATCCAGCCGCTGTTTCTCTTTGGCGGGGGTGCGAGCCGTGCCGAGGAAGTCTCGTTCCCAGCTCGCGCTCGCGATCCTGCCGGAAGGCGTGAGTTCGTAACCGGGCGGTCCTTCTTTACTCCAACGAGACTGCCACGTTGCCTGCCATTGCTGTACTTTCTGAGATTCGGCCATATGCTTATTCGCTCGGCGGGCGCCCGTAGCCCGACAGCATCCGCACGCTGCGTCGCCTCCAGGGTGAGCCCCTAGGAGGAAGATGCCAGGTGGGACAATCGGATTTATAGTTTGTCGATCCAACCGGCCAAGGATTGCCCCACCGCCGGCCTCCTGGCTCATCTCACAGCGGGTTTACAATTGTGTACCGAGCGGCTCACAATCGGGAACGCTCGAAGTGCGGAGGCAAAACATGGATCCTGTTACGACGGCCATCATTGCCGCTATTGCGGCGGGAATCAGCACGGGAGTGCCGAAGCTGCTGGAGAAAACAATTTCCGACGCTTATGATGGCCTCAAAGCTCTTCTGAAGAGAAAGTTTGGACATGACAGCGGCCTCGTAAAGGCTGTGGACGAGTTGGAAGCGGAGCCTGAGTCGGAAGGCCGAAAGGTCATCCTGAAGGAAAAGGTCGCCCATTCCAAAGCGGCTGATGACGCAGACATTCTCAAGGCCGCGCAGGAGCTTCTCGATAAGCTGAATGCGGCGCCCGGCGGCTCCCAGATTGTGCAGACGGCCACCGGCAGTTATATTGCTCAGGCGGCGCAAGGCAGTAAAGCCAGCGTTAAGGTCAACCAGCCCGGCGCGAAATCGAGTTGAATCCCGAACCGGCCTCGCCCGAATCTTACCGGCAAAGCGCCTCCGGCAGCTACATTGCTCAAGCTGCCGGTCCGGGTGCGCAGGCCAGCGTCAACGTCTATCAGTTTCCGGCCGACCTTGAGGTCTTGGTCTCGCAGCTCTCGGCGAAGCTCTTGCGCCGCGCGCCTGCTGTTGAGGAACTCTTCGAGATTCTTGACGATCCCCGCCAGGCGCCTGATGCAATTTTCCGCTCGAGCGCAGCAGACGCATTTGCTCCCTCTCGAATCCCGTATGTTACTGAACGCGACCATATCGGCAACACACAGCAGAGTCTTCTCGATGCATTGCTGCGCAGCGCCGGCGGCGGTCTGCTGGTTCAAAGCCGCGCGGGCCTTGGCAAAACACGCGAGGTAGTCCAGGTGGCGCAGCGGTTATGCGTGGAGGATTGGTTGATCTGCGTGGCCAAATCCGAGGGGGACGCCAGGATGGCGGCGCCGTCCGCCTTTCCCGACCGCCTGCGCAATGGTTCGAAAATCCTCTTCGTGCTGGATGACCTGCATCAGCGCGTGGTCCCGCTGCCCGGTGAGGACAAGCCTTATATCGATCGGCTGAATGATTTTCTCGCTTTCTTTGAAGCTCGCTTGCTGCCACGCCAGTTCTACGTGCTCGCAACCGCCCGCACAGAGCCGCACCACGCCGTTCAACTCGCGATCGATCGGGCGCATCCACTGTGGCGGCGATTTGAAATCTTCGAGCTTCCTGGGTTACGGGAAGGTGATCTGGAAGCCTTGTTGGTCAGTCTCGGGGCGGCGCACGGTTTCGCAATCGACCATACCGCGGCGGCGAAGCTGGTGGCCTCGAGCGATCATACGCCGCGGATCTTGATCCAGAATATCCGGCGCGCAGCCAAGACCGGAGAATCCGGGGCGCTGGCGGAACGTTGGCAGCCGACTCAGGCCGGAAGCTGGGTGGACTTGCTGGATCTGTCACGGCGTCTCGACCGCAGTGTCGATACCGTGTACTCGGCCCTGGATCTCCTTCGCTCGGCTGGGCTGCCCGCGCGGCGCTTTTATATCGAATTTCTGGGACATGGGCTATCTGAGCACGACGTCTCAAAAGCGGTGGACGGTCTGATCAATCTCGGGCTGCTCGGTTTTCGCGAAGGCGTCCTCGATACGTTCGCCGAGGAGCCGCTCCGGGATGCTTTGGGCGCCGGATGGGTGCAACGGCCGGACCTGCGCACTCACTGGAGCGACGTGATTGCCTGCGTAATGGACCCCGGCGCTCCCGAAGAGTGGGGCAGCGATCTTGCCTTCTTGATCGGCCAGCTCATGGAGAATCAGCAATGGGACGACGCGGAGAACATGGCGCAAGCCCTGCTCAGATATCCCGGATTGGAGCCGGACGCACATTACTACCTGGGCATCGTCCATTTCAAGCGCGAAAAGTACGCCGACGCCGACCGTGAGCTCACCGAGGCAATCCAGTACGGTCTTGATGATGAGCACGTCTACGTACAACGAAGCCATTCGAGAGCCCGGCTGGCAGACCATGGCGGAGCAGTAGAGGATCTGACGTCCGCGATAGGAAAGGGAGCCGATGACGACCTCGTGTACTTCAACCGGGGCCTGGAACTCGCTCATCTCAAGAATTATGGAGCGGCCGAGCAGGACTTCACGGTCCTGGTGACGCGCGGGACAACTGATGCGGCCGTTTATGCGAATCGGGCCGTCGCCAGAATCGCGCTCGAGAAATATCAGGGTGCCGAAGCCGATCTGACGGAGGCGATCCGGCTGGGCAGGAATGACATGCAGGTTTACGCGAATCGCGCAATCGTTCGAAGCCGGTTGCACAAACTGGGTGAGGCGGAAGAAGATTTTGACGCTGCGTTGCAGCGTGGCCGTCCCGACGCGCTGCTCTATTTCAAGCGCGGCGTCAATCGCGTCGAGCAAGGCAACGATCGTCTCGCTGAAGAGGATTTCACGAAGGTCATCGAACTGGGCGACGGGCCATATCTGACTGCCGCGCACGTCAATCGAGGGAATCTCCGTCGAAACAAGCTGGGCGAGGTAGCGCTCGCCGAGGCTGACTACACGGAAGCGATCCGGCGCGGTTACGACAATGCTCAGGTCTTTTACAGCCGCGGGTTGGCGAGAGGCGCGCAGGAGAAGCATCGCGAGGCGGAAGCAGACTTTACTGCGGCTATCGCTCACGGCATGGACGATTCAGACACACGCGTCAATCGTGCCATTGCCCGGTTTCAGAGTGGCGACTATCCCGGGGCTGAGGACGATCTCACGCAGGCCCTGGCCAAAGGTCACCATCCTGGCGACGCGTATTACCGGCGCGGATTCACGCGGTATGTTCAGGGCAAATTCGTGGACGCCGAAGCAGATTTCTCCGAAGCGATCCGCCTGCGTCAATCCCCGGATACAATGTTGTCCTCCTGGCGCGGCCTTGCACGCTTTTATCAGGCGCATTACGCGCAGGCCGAGGAGGACTTCACCGCCGCAATCCTCGGCGGACATAGTGATAGCCAGGTCTATTATTTGCGTGGACTGGCCAGAGCCCGGCAGAATCGCGATATAGATGCCGCCGCAGATCTTACGACTGCGATCTCACAGGGTTACGATGATCCGGACGCTTATTATCAGCGTGGGCTGATCCGCGCTAGAGCCGAACAGCCCGTCGAGGCAGAGGCTGATTTCAGCGCGGCAATCGATCGCGGACAAAACGACCCCGTAACCTACTACCGCAGGGGAGCCGCGCGGTTAACGCTGCAAGCATGGCCGCAAGCCGAGGAGGACCTGACTCGCGCTATCGCGGGTGGGCAGAGCGACGGCGATCTCTATCTGAGGCGCGGGATTTCCCGCTACAACCAGGCGAACTATGGAGGAGCTGAAAGCGACTTTGCCATCGCTATTGAAAAGGGCAGCAACGACGCGATGAAGTGGTTCACGGCTGCGCAAGCTCGGGTCTATGGCGCCGAAGCTGCGCTCGTGGGTTTGGCAGGAGCCGATGAAGAGCAAGATGTTGAACATCCCCGGACCGATGCCGCCGGCGAGTCGGGTCAGCACGACAAGACCCGCAAGTCCTGGTGGAGAAGGCTGCGTGATCAGTGGTTCGGTTGACTCGGCATGTACAATAATTCCCGGAGCAGGATGAAAGTGAATCGAAGGCAATGGATCGCGCTGGGAACCGGCGCTCTCGCGGCGGGCCGTCGCACAACGGCCGCGCCACAAAATGTTCAGGCTGCACAGGCCGCGTTGCCGCTGGAGCAATATCAGCCGAAGAGCATGCTCCATGTGCCTGAGACACACGTTCCCCGGTCCCGTTTTCCGGTGATCGACTTCCATACCCACATCACTCACGCGGCGCGTGGCGGCGATCCTGCGGGGATTCGTTTCAGTATGGACGCCGCTAATTGCCTCGCAGTTATGGATCGCAAGAATCTTCGAACCATGGTGAACCTCACGGGAGGCTCCGGCGAGGGTCTGCGCGAGGCGATCCAGAAATTGCAGACTGCGCACCCCGGCCGTTTTGTCGTCTTTACGGAGCCGTCCTGGGCCAAGGCGTCTGATGCCGGGTACGCGAAATTCCAGGCGGACCAGATCGAGGATGCGCACCGGGCCGGCGCTAAAGGGCTGAAGGTGCTGAAGACCCTCGGCCTCTTCCTGCGGGAAAAGGGCAGCGGCAAGCTGGTTCGAATTGACGATCCACGTTTTGATCCTATGTGGGAGGCGGTAGGATCCCTGAAGATGCCGGTGGCGATTCACACCTCCGACCCGGAAGCTTTCTTCCTCCCGATCGACCGTTTCAATGAGCGGTGGGAAGAGTTGCATAATCACCCGGACTGGTCCTTCCACGGCAAGGATTTTCCGAGCAATCGCGAGCTGCAGGAAGCACGGCGCAACGTGATGCGACGGCACCCGCGGACCCAGTTCGTATGCCTTCACGTGGCCAACTCAGAAGACCTTCGGTACGTTTCTGAATGTCTGGACAACCATCCGAACATGAATGTAGACATCGCCGCCCGGATCGGCGAACTGGGTCGCCAGCCGCGCATGGCGGCCAAGTTTTTTGACAAGTATCAGGACCGCATTGTCTTCGGGACGGATGCGAGCGCCGGTACGAGCACGCCGCAGCAGACTTTCGGCGATGCTCTTTACGAAATCTACTTCCGCTTCCTGGAGACCGAGGATGAGTATTTTGACTACGCGCCGGCGCCCGTTCCGCCGCAGGGACGCTGGCGCATCTACGGC
>DATBID010000628.1:0-8087 GCA_036557125.1 Bryobacteraceae bacterium
GCTCCGTGGCCGGCAGGTTCGTGTAAGCAATGTCGAAGACTTGCCCGGAGGTGTGCGAAAGACCTTCGGTCTGGTTCGCGCGCTTGATGTAATCCTCGGTCTCGACCAGCGATGAGACTTCCAGCGGCTGGAAGATCTCGCCCCGCGGATTCATTTCCTCCCAAATCCGCCGGGTTTCGTACGCGATGTACATCAACGTCCCCAGCGCGGCCGGCGAGGCATTGGAAAGGTACTCGGAGTTTTCGGGTTCATCCGGAGAGATCCGCAGCAAGTAGCCGAAATACTCCGGCTGGTTGAAAGCCCGCACCAACTTCGTGCCCACGGCTGCCTTGATATCGTCGGGGCTGTGAAAGACCATGTCGTTCTGCTTCAGCCATACGGTCAGGCGATGGGGCGCGCGCGGCCCGACCGGAAAATCGCTCTTGTATTCCGCGGCCAGTTCCGCAAACTCCTCTGGGCTTTGCCGGTACATTGCCAGAAGCTGCTGCGCCCTCTCGACCCGGAACCAATATGTGGGCGAGTAGTCCCGCTGCATTTGCGCCTGCACGGCGAGGTACAGTTCCCGGTTCCACGCCGGGCTGCACGAAAAGAACATGCGTGCAACGGTAATTTCGTCGGGAGGGATGCCCCGGGCGCGGCGCGTCAGGTCCTGCATGGTTGCCACGCAGCCTTCGCCGCAGTGATAGGCGAACACAGCCCAGTCGCGGCCTCCGAATCGCCGCTCCAGGTTGGCCAGATAGCTGGCTGCAGCCGGTATGGCGCGGTCCGGATTCAGCCGATCGTCGCGCGCACTTACTACATAAGGTACTCTGCGCCGCACGGTCTTGATGATCAGCCGGTTTCGTCTGTTGCGGACCTGCACTTTCTCCCTTACGGTGCGGTAACGTGTGGCGCTGATGATCCGCAGCCCCATTTCCCTTGCTGTGGCGATCGATACCTGCATGATGCCGCGCGGCCCGGTAGGACTTTCCGCCCTGGAATCGCCCCAGCTTTCGATGTAAGCGATCGCCTCCAGCAGTTGCTCGGGCAGACCGCTGCGTTCGGCGGCCTGATGAAACAGGGACTGGAGCTTGCGGTCGCCAGTGATGCGCTTCGCGCCCGGAACGGCCTGCGGGTCGCGCATGATGGCGAAGGTTTGAGATTGAATCATCAAATCCGTTCGCAGGGCCAAAGTCTCATCGGAAAGGTCATCGCGTTCGACGCCGATCCCCGGCAAACGGTGTTCCGGAACAAAATACCCTGGTGCCGCCCCTTCCAGCGGTAGCAGGGCCAGAAGGAGCAGAAACCGAAGTCTCATGGCGCTATTCATCAGTGTAATCCGTCTTGGGCCTCCAGGTGCACGCAGCCACGGGAATCTGGTATATTCTCCCCCATGAACCGGACACTGATTGCGCGCGTTTCCACGGGCATTCTGTTCCTCGGCGGGGCGTGGTTCGCCTACACGCAGCAGGCCAAGGAACCCCCGCAATTGAAGCTGAACCAAGTCAAGGCAGACCTTTATGAGATTGAGGGCGATGGCGGCAATGTTGCGGTGTATGTGACGAACGAAGGCGTCATTCTGATCGATGACAAGTTCGATCAGGATCATGACCAGATCGTAGCCAAAGTCAAGAGCGTCACCAATCAGCCAATCAAATACATCATCAGCACTCACTACCATGCCGATCACAGCGGCGGAAATGCCAAGTTCCTGCCAACTGCCGAAATTATCTCCACGGCCAATGCGCGCAAGAATATTGTGAACCATGTCCAATCCAACGCGCCCCCGGGAGTGATGCCCGCGCGAGTGGTTTTCACTGACGAGACATCGGTATTTCTAGGTGGTAAAGAAGTGCGCGCGCGGTACTTCGGCCGCGGCCACACCAACGGCGATGCGGTCATTTACTTTCCGGCGCTGCGCACGATACACACCGGCGACCTGATGGCGGGCGACACTCCGTTGATCGATTACCCCGGAGGCGGGAGCATCGTAGAGTGGACCAAGACGCTGGATGCAGTGATGAAGGCGTGGGATTTCGATACTGTAATTCCGGGACACGGGCCTGTCACAACTAAAGCCAACCTGCTCACTTACCGCAATAACATCGATAAGGAACGCAACCTGGTGAGCGGGATGATCCGCCAGCGAAAGAGCGCGGACGACATCGGCAAGGTACTCATCGCTCAGTACAAGTGGGTGGACAAGGATCTCCACTTCCAGTGGAGCCTGCCGGGCATGATGACCGAGCTGAAGTAACTGCATATATACCGCTCCCTACGGTCGCGGCTCGGAAGTCGCGGCTCGGAAGTCGCCTTTCGGAATCCGGCTTTGGGGATCCGCCCGTTCTTCCGATACATTTCGCTTGGAATTTGTACTTGGGAAAACGTTCACTCAGTTATAATTAGTGGCTTGCCCGAACTGAGAAAGGATCCCATCACAGGGCGATGGGTTGCCATAGCCACGGACCGGGCCAAGCGCCCGGGGGACTTCATTCGCCAGCCGGTCCCCCCGGCAAGCGCCCGCATCTGCCCCTTCGATTACGGCAACGAACATAAAACTCCTCCGGAAATTTTGGCCTTTCGCAACAGCGGTGGGCGCGACCAGCCGGGTTGGCGGGTACGTGTAGTACCGAGCAAGTTCCCCATTCTGGGCATCGAAGGCGACCTCAATCGGCAAGGTGAGGGCATGTACGACAAGATGAATGGGGTCGGCGCCAACGAAATCATCATCGAGACACCCGATCACGCCGCCACTCTGGGCGATTTGCCGGAGAAACAAATCGAAGAAGTCCTCTGGGCTTACAAAGACAGGGTCTCGGACCTGAAGCGTGACCAGCGCCTCCAGTACATCCTGTTGTATCGCAACTACGGGGAAGCGGCGGGCGCGTCGCTCGAACATCCTCACTCGCAGCTAATCGCGCTCCCGGTGATTCCCCAGCGGGTTCAGGAAGAAATCAAAGGTGCTGAGCAATATTTTGGATTTAAGGAGCGCTGCATCTTCTGCGACATTATCAGGGAAGAACATCGCGCCGGCAGCCGGCTGGTAACGGAGACGGAGCGTTTCACCGTGATTGTGCCGTATGCCGCCCGGTTCCCCTTCGAGACGTGGATCCTACCCAAGCGCCATCTCTCCCACTTCGAGGAAGAGGATGCGCCCACGCTGGCCAACCTGGCTCGTATGATCCGCGGGGTGATGCGCAAGATGGAAAAGGTGCTGGAGCGCCCCGCGCACAACCTCATCTTGCATAGCGGCCCCGTGCAGGAGCGCCCCCTGCCGTACTACCATTGGCATGTGGAGATCGTTCCCAGATTGACTAAAATCACGGGATTCGAATGGGGAAGCGGCTTCTATGTAAATCCCACGCCTCCGGAAGAAGCCGCGAGATTCTTACGAGAGGTTGGTTTATCCTAAGACACTACTACTGAAGGCCAAGGCCTCGCCTCCCGGTTTCCCACCGGTTGCAAGCCGATTTTTGGTCTGGTATAAAACCCTAGTTCCCTATCGGCAGGATTGCCTCATGTCCGATAAAAAGAAACTTTCCGCAGCGAAAACCGACGGGCCCATGAATAATCCATCATCGATAAGAAATCGAAAAGAGCCGCTCGCGGCTCGCCTCCCGCTAGGCAAGGAGGGTGTCCGTGCATCCGCGTCGCGGGATGGCGCGAGCGCGGCGCCTGAGCGCACGCGTACCGAAAAGCAACTGGCGGATTTCGAAGCCGCCAGCAAGCTGTTTCACGCGCGGAAATTCCGCGACGCGCGAGAACTGTTCCTGGCAGCCACGGCTGGACCGGAAAGGGACGTGGCCCATCGGGCCAGCCTGCATGCCGCTATGTGCAATCAGCGCCTGGAGCAGCCTGAGGTGCGGTGCCAGACGGCGGAGGATTACTATAATTACGGCATAGCGCTGCTGAACACGCGGCAGAGCCGCGAAGCCGCTTCCTATCTGGAGCGGGGACTGCAAATGGCGCCGGACTCCGATCACATCCACTATGCCCTGGCGGTGGCCCACGGGTTTCTGGGCGATGCGCATCGGGCGCACGAACATCTTCGCCGGTCTATCGAGCTCGATCCGAAGAATCGGCTGATGGCGAGGCAGGATCCGGACCTTGGTTCGGTAGCGTCGCAACCGCAGTTTCAGGCCCTGCTTTATCCTGAGAAAAAGAGCTGGTAGCAGGCGTTCCCGCCTCCCGGAAGGCTTCTCTTTTCGATGGCAGATACAGCGCCGCTTCGCGTGGTTTCGATCGGTGGCGGCACCGGGCTATCCGCGCTGCTGCATGGTCTGAAGCAATACACGCGGCCCGACCGGAAAGCCTTAGCGGTCGATCTGACGGCAATCGTCACGGTCACCGATGATGGCGGCAGCTCCGGCCGGCTGCGGCGGCAATTCGACGTTCTCCCGCCCGGCGACATTCGCAACTGTATGGTTGCCTTGAGCGAGGATTCCGACCTGCTTGCGCGCCTCTTCCAGTACCGTTTCCAATCCGGGCGCGGGCTGAAGGGTCACAACTTCGGAAACCTGTTCCTCATGGCGCTGACTCATCTGATGGGCGATTTTCCAGATGCGGTGAAAGCTTCTTCGGAAGTGCTGAAAATCGCGGGCCGGATCTATCCTTCCACTACAGCCAATGTGTCGCTTGAGGCGACGCTGGAGGGTGGGGCCAAAGTAATCGGCGAAACCCGCATCAGCCGCAGCCGGGGGCGGATCGCGAAAGTGCGCCTTCTTCCCCGCAAAGCGCGTCCGCTGGCGGCCGCTCTTAGTGCCATTGCCGAAGCCGACGTGATCACCCTGGGGCCGGGATCATTATTCACCAGCGTCGTTCCCAATCTCCTGGTGGAGGGCATTCCTGCGGCCATCCGCCGTTCGCCGGCGGTGAAGGCCTACTTCGTCAACCTCATGTGGCAGCCTGGCGAAACCACCGATTTTCGCGCCAGTGACCACATCCGCGCCATCCACAAGCATGCCGGAGGCAAACTGCTCGACTATGCCGTGGTGAATATTCGGCCCATCACTTCCGCCATGAAGAAGCGGTATGCCCGCCAATCCGCTCTTCCTGTAGAAAACGATATCGACGCAATCTTTGGCATGGGATTAAAAGTCATGGCTGCAAACCTGGCGCTCACTTCGGGAATGGTTCGGCACGACCCCGCCGCTACGGCGGCCATTGCCCTTAAATTGGCCCAGGAAGGCCGCAGGCGGCGCAACGGGCAGACATAAGTGTTGAGGAGCCAGGAGTCAGGAGCCAGGAGTTGCGGACATAATTAAAGGAATGGAGACACCCGTAACCGTTGTGATCCTGGCCGCGGGCCTGGGCATCCGGATGAAATCGCGCCAAGCTAAGGTGTTGCATCGCGCGGGCGGCAGGACTTTGATTGAGCATGCCGTAGCGACGGCGTGCCAATTGGCGTCGCCCGAACGGGTATTCGTGGTGGTCGGGCACCAGGCCGCGCAGGTGAGGCAAACGATCCAGACACCGGGAGTCAGCTTCATTGAACAGACAGAACAAAAGGGCACGGGCCACGCCGTGCTAGTAGGACGCGATATTCTCGAGACATTAGGCGGCTATTTGGTGATCATTTACGGCGATGGGCCCCTGCTGCGCGCGGAAACCCTCCGCCGGCTCATCGGCAAAGTGGAAGAGACCGGAGCGGCGGGCGCGCTGCTCACTGCCATGATGGACGACCCCACCGGGTATGGGCGGATCCTTCGCGGCCCCAAAGAACTCGTTCAAGCAATCGTCGAACAGAAAGCCGCCACGCCCGCGCAACTTCGCATTCGCGAAGCCAATATGGGCATCTATTGCTACCGCGCGGATCTGTTCTGGAAGTATGCCTGCGAAATCCGCGACGATAATCCCGCCGGAGAATATTACCTCACCGATATGGTCGAGATTCTCACCCGGTCGGGCCACCGGGTGGAAGGCGTATTGATTGAGGATGCCAGGGAGGCACTGGGCATTAACAACCGCATGGAACTGGCGGAAGCCGACCGCATTTTGCGCGAGCGCAAAGTACGCGATCTGATGCTGGCCGGTGTGACCGTTGAGAAGCCGGAGACGGTCAGCATCGATCCGGAAGTCTCGATCGGCATGGATACGATTATCGGCCCGTTCACGCAGATTTTGGGCCGCACGCGCATTGGCGAAAATTGCCGGGTGGGCGCCTGCTCGATCATCGAGGATTCCGAACTGGCCGACGCCGTGGAGATCGGACCGTTCACGTTCGTGCGCGCCTCCCGCCTAGACCACGGCGCACAAGTGGGGCCGTTCGCGCGCCTGCGCTTCGGCAATCACGTGGAAGCAGGTGCGCACGTCGGCAACTTTGTCGAGCTGAAAAACGCGCATTTGGGAGCGGGCGCGAAAGCGAATCACCTGGCTTACCTGGGCGACTCAGAAGTGGGCGCCAAAACCAATATCGGCGCGGGCACGATCACCTGCAACTATGATGGAACAGCCAAGCACCGGACAACCATCGGCGAGCAGGTATTTGTGGGCAGCAATTCGACGCTGGTAGCGCCGCTCGAAATCGGTGATGGCGCTTACCTTGCGGCGGGATCCGTAATCACCGACGCGGTGCCGGCCGATTCGCTCGCCCTGGGCCGCGCCCGCCAGGTAGTAAAGCCGGGTTGGGCCGCCGAGCGGCGGAAGAGAGTCAAACGTCCGGCGAAGTAATCCCGAAAATGCCGCTTACCGCTGGATTTGGCACGAGCCGCATTGCGCGAACGCTTTCACCTGCTCCAGGCTCGCCATGGTTGTGTCGCCTGGGAAGGTGGTGAGCAGCGCGCCGTGAGCCCAGCCCAGACGCACGGCCTCTTCCACCGAAGCGCCCGTCAGCAGGCCGTAGAAGAAGCCGGAAGCGAAGCCATCCCCTCCGCCCACGCGGTCGTAAATCTCCAGCTCAGCCACGGGAGCCGTGTAGCTCTCGCCGTTTACCCAGGCCATTGCGCTCCAACTGTGGCGCCCGGCCGAGTGCACCTCGCGCAGCGTGGTCGCAATCGCTCTCACCCGCGGAAAGCGCTTCGTCACGCAGTCCATCATGTTCTGGAACACCGCCGGATCGAGCCGCGAACGGCCTTCGATTTCCAGGCCAGGAATCCCCAGCCCTTTTTCGAAATCCCCCAGCAGTACATCCACATGTTGCGCGATGCGGTTCATTACCTCGCGAGCCAGCGCCTGTCCTCCCCACACGCTCCACAGCTTTTCGCGATAGTTCAAGTCGAACGAAACCACCGCTCCGGCAGCACGCGCCGCAGCCATCGCTTCCAGAATAAGTTCGCCTGTGGTGCGGGAAAGCGAGGCGAAGATTCCGCCGGAATGAAACCAGCGAACCCCGGCTCCGAAAATGGCGGTCCAGTCGAAATC
The DNA here is from genome assembly GCA_036557125.1 of Bryobacteraceae bacterium. Classification (GTDB taxonomy): domain Bacteria; phylum Acidobacteriota; class Terriglobia; order Bryobacterales; family Bryobacteraceae; genus PSRJ01. The sequence goes on from DATBID010000628.1 coordinate 7,339, forward strand.
CCCCGGTTTTAACTGCGCCGCCGCTTCGTTGGCACGATTGTAAAACACCACCGGCCCGCGCACGCCGTAGCCGCGGTCGCTGTATACGGCGGCCATGTTCGGCCCGGTCACGCCATTGTGCGAATCGCTTGTAGAAGGGTTTCACTCCCATGGCGCGCACGCGTCCGGCAATCAACCCGCCGATCGGATAATCTACCATCGCCGTCGCGACACCCGTTTCCAGGCCAAAGCAATCCGCCAGATTCGCGGCGCAATTGAACTCTCCGCCGCTCACATGAACCTGACATTCGGTAGCCCTGCGAAATGGAACCACACCCGGGTCCAGACGGTGTACTAATGCGCCCAGGGCCAGAAAATCCAGCCCGCCGCTCTTCGGTGGAATCTCAAAACCGTACGTCATTACTCGGCTGCCTCGTCGAGTTTCGCCGGATTCATTCCCGGCGCGAGCAAATGCACGACCAGCAGGGCCACGAGGTAGACCGATCCCGCAATCACGAACATCGGGAAATAGCTGCCGGTAATCTGCAGAACCAGCCCTGTAAAAGTTGCAGTCAGCATGCTGCTGATACCTCCTCCGAAGCCGCCGATGCCCACCACCGAACCGACCGCCCGCCTCGGGAACATATCGGAGGTCATCGTAAATAGATTCGCCGACCAGCCCTGGTGCGCTGCCGCCGCGAGTCCCACGAGAGCGACCGAAACCCAGAAACTTCGCGTGGTCGCCGCGAAGACGATGGGGAGCACCGTCA
>DATBID010000629.1:0-8079 GCA_036557125.1 Bryobacteraceae bacterium
AGGCATGAGGAACATATCGGCGCCGGCTTCGATCCGGTGCGCGAGGGCCTCGTCAAATCCGATCTGTACCCCCACCCTCGCGGGATTGCGCCGCGCCGCTTCCCGGAAAAAATCCTCATAGTGGCGGGCGCCCGTTCCCAGCAAAACGAATTGGGCGCCGCGCTCGATCAGGGAATCGAATACGGCTAGCAGAAGATCGAGTCCCTTTTGCGAGACGAGGCGGGACACCATGCCGAGAAGCGGGAGATTGGGATCGAGCGAGAGGCCAAGGGCTTGCTGTAATGCCGCTTTGCAGACGGCTTTTCCGCTGAGGTTATGGGGATCGTAGTTTTTCGCGAGGAAGCGATCGGTTTTCGGGTTCCAGGTCTGGTAATCGACGCCATTTAAGATGCCCGTCAGATTTGCCGAGCGCGCGCGGAAGAAACCATCAAGGCCAAATCCATACTCGGGGGTCTGGATTTCGCGGCTGTAGGTGGGGCTGACGGTGGAGATGGCGTCGGCGAACGCCAACCCTCCTTTGAGAAAGTTGATCTGGCCATAGAACTCGAGATGGCGCGGAGTGAACAGGGCTTCGTCGAGGCCGAGGAACTGCCAGTCGCTCGCGGGAAACAGTCCCTGATAGCCGAGGTTATGAACCGTGAGCAGGGCTCGGGCGGGAGCTAGAGCGGGGTATAACTCGGGTTGGGCTTTGAGGAAGGCAACCGCCAGAGCGCTCTGCCAATCGTGCGCATGAAGTATATGGGGAGCGGTTATTCGGGAAACGGCGTCGAGGGCCGCGCGCGCAAAAAAGCTAAAACGCTCGGCATTATCGGAATAATCGCCTTCGGGCGGGCCATAGAGGAATGGCCGGTCGAAATAGCGGTCGCAGCGGATGAAGTAGACGGGAATATCGTCTCCCAGCGCAGCCGTGAGCACAGTGGCTTCCGCATTGCTCGCGGCCATGTGGGCGCGAATGCGAATGCCGGTTTCGCAGGCGGCGCCTCGTTCGAGGACCGCGCGATAGGCCGGCATAACCAGCGAAACATCGTGTCCCAATTTGCGCAGCGCACGGGCGAGCGAGGCGATCATATCTGCCAGGCCCCCGGTTTTGGCGAAGGGGACCACTTCCGGGCAGATCATGGCGATTCGGAGATGCCCGGGAGCGCTCCCTACCGGTCGCGGCGCGGAAGGAGCTCGCGCTTTAGAAGCAGGTCGCGGCGCAGAAGGATTTGTGAAGGCGTCCATGACTGGCAGATCGGGAAACAGGTTGTCCTGCAATTCCAGATTTCGCAGCCGGCTTTCGTCAATGGCTTCGGCTTCGACCTGGTTTTTTAGCTCGTGCAGGCGTAGCAAATGTCTTTTGGTGCGCTCAGCGGCATACGCCTTCATTTCCCCGGAGTTGATCATGAAAGCCCAATCGCTCGATTGGGCCAGGAGCAACTCGCGCCCGGCCTGATTGGTGGCGCGGCGCGTAGCCCCGGCGGCGAGCGGATTTCGCGCGCACAACGCCTGCATCATCTCCGCGCCCGCGTGCAAATGGCGGTAGATCCAATCGTTCTCGCCGTTCAGCCAAACTTCGCTCGATCCGTTGCGGCCCCAGCTTGAAGGCGCCGGAGTAGCGACCTGGTTGGCCGGGTATTCGGCGAGGTATTCGGAAAGGGTAACCAGCCGGATGGTCGACTGGGCGCTGCTCGATTGATCCAGAGCGGTTTTGCGGATCAGGTAATCGAGCCAGCGCGGCCCCTCGAACCACCAGTGGCCGAATAGTTCAGCATCATAAGGAGCCACGATAATCGGCTTGCGATCCATGGCCGCGGCAAGCGCGCCGATTTGCTTAATTCTCTCTTCCAGAAAATGTTCCGCGTGCGCGGCTGCTTTACGCTCCGCCCATTCGGGGACATACGGCTCTTTGCGGCTGCCTTTGCCGGTGATGCGGTAGTATTTGATCCCGGTATCGACACGAATGCCATCAGCGTGGATGTAAGGACGGATATAGTCCAGGTCCAGATCGAAGCCGATGTCGCGGTAAAACTCACGGTAATCGAAATCGCCGGGGTAACCGATTTCGGAGCTCCACACCTGGCGCGAGGAATCGGGATCGCGGCCGAACACGGCGACGCCGGAGGGGCATTGGAGGGGGGCGTAAACGCCGTAGAGCGGCCTCTGGCCGGCGCGGGTGATGCCGTGGGTTTCAAGAATCGTATATTGAATTCTGTTTTCGCGCAGAATTTCGTCGACACCCGGGTAGTAGCCGCACTCCGGAAGCCAAAAACCGTTCGGCGATTTCGCGAACGTCTGTCGGTAGTGCTCGACGCCCAGCCGCACTTGCGCGCGCACTGCGGAAGGGTTTATGGAAAGGACGGGCAGGTAGCCATGGGTGGCGGCGCTGGCAATGACCTCGACTTTGCCGGTTTGCTGGAAGCGGGCCAGAGCGCTGGTCAGGTTCTTTTGGTAGCGGTTGAGGAAGGCATCGTGAACCTGCAGGAACAACCGGTGGTAAAAAAGCGCGAGCGGATGGAAGTCGGGCTGGCAGGCCGTGCGTGCGACCTCTTTTTCCACAAGCTCGATGGTTCTTTCCAGCCTGCTCAGATAGCGCGCTTGAAGCAGGGGATCGAGCAGCATGGAGGCGAGTGTGGGTGTGAGGGAAATGGTGAGACGGAAATCGATGCCATCCTCAAGCAGGTTGTCGAGCACGAGCAAGAGCGGAATGTAGGTTTCGGTGATGGCTTCAAAGAGCCAGTTTTCTTCTAGAAAATCCTCGTGCTCGAGATTACGGACGTACGGAAGGTGGGCGTGGAGGATGAGGGCTAGATACCCTAGCATAGCCGCTACGACGCGACCTGCGGGTCGCGCTTTGGCGAGGAAGGAAGGCCGGGGGAAAACTGGCTGTCGGCGAGGGCGGTCAGGTCGGCGGGAATTGCGGCCGGTGTTTTGGTGCGGCTTATAGAGACTTCCCCCGATGCGGACGCGGCCATCGCCAGGGCGGGCCGCGGCTGCGAGGAGCGGAGCGCGGAGATGGCGGCGAGTTTTTGGCGCAGGACCTCGTCGGCGCTGCTCCCCGACGGCCGAGCGGCCGGCAGCGGCCCGGAATGCATAGACGGGGAAGCGGCGGCGGGCTGGGCTATCGATGGCGGCAGAACCGACGGCACTACCGGAGCATCAGGCGTTTCGGCAGCGGGCCAGGCGCGCGGGGTTTCGACGCGATTTGAAATCGCAAGGGAAAGGAACTCTCCGCGGTCTGTCTTTACGGCCAAGTCGGCGTAATAGGATTTCGCGGGACTCCACAGGTGCACGTACCAGTTCGGCGCGCGCAGGTCGATATCGACCTCAAAGCCCGGCGCTGGCGCGGTTTCGGTGACGTCGTGAAAGCGCAGCACAGCGGACTTCGTGCCCGCCGGCAAGCGGGAAGTATCGACGTCCCAGTAGACGTGAACCAGATAAGGGTTCACGGCCATTAGCGTAACTTTGGGACGGCCGTAGGAGGCGGGCAATTCGCTCGGCGGCTGGGAGGCGGGTGCAAGAAGGCGGGTGCTGCGGGAGGAGCCGCTTTTGAGGACTCGGAGGAAGGCACGAACGGCGGCCGTGATGCCGTCTAGAATGATTCCGAATCGGCGCCAGAAGTTGGCCACTCTCCATCACCGCCCGGGTTGAAAGCTCTTCCATTCCAACCGGCAATCGGAGCGTTTGAGCATCAGTAAGTAGTATAAGGCGCTCCTGGCCTCCCATGGTTGTGGTGAGCGGTTTCCTTTGCAATGCTGAAACGGAAGGAAATCTCTATGCCCCAGGCTGGATCTATCGAACTCGAGTCTCGGTTAACCGAAAGCGTCAGCCCGGCCGCGGATGCCGCGGCGGTGGCTGCTATCGCCGGTGCGTATCACAGCACGCCATTCGACCTGCTGGGAATGCATCCGGTAACTATGGGCGGAAACCTGGGACTGGCGATCCGCACCTTCCAGCCGCAAGCCGCCGGGGTTTCCATCATTCGGAATAGCGTTCTCTATCCAATGGCGAGAATCCATCCGGATGGCTTTTTTGAAGCGGTTTTTCCGGGCGAAAATGAATTCTTTCTGTATCGGCTCTCCATCGAACTGCCGGACGCGCGCCGCTATGAAATCGAAGATCCTTACCGCTTCCCGCCGGTTCTGAGCGATTTCGATCTGCACCTGTTCGGGGAAGGGAACCACTTACGGCTGTATGAAAAGCACGGCGCGCATTTGATCGAGCATGCGGGGGTTCGGGGAGTGTGTTTCGCGGTGTGGGCGCCGAATGCGGAGCGGGTGAGCGTGATCGGCGGCTTCAACGAATGGGATGGGCGCCGCCACCCGATGCGGCCGCGCGGAGGCTCGGGTATATGGGAACTGTTCATTCCCGAACTCGCTCAGGGTGATCTCTACAAATTCGAGATCAAGACCCGGTACCTCGGGTATATCGCGACTAAGTCCGACCCGTGCGCCTTCGCGGCGGAATTGCGGCCCAGGACGGCGTCGGTCCTCTGGGATCTCGATCGCTACGAGTGGCATGATCGCGAGTGGATGGCTACGCGCGGGGTGCGGCAGGGTTTCGAGGCGCCGATGTCCATCTATGAGATCCATCCCGGCTCCTGGAAGCGCGAACCGGACTCGGAATACGGGCACCGCTGGTTGACCTATCGCGAGCTCGCGGACAGCTTGATCCCGTATGTGAAACAGATGGGCTTCACTCATGTCGAATTGATGCCCATCACGGAGTATCCGTTCGACGGTTCGTGGGGCTATCAAACAACGGGCTACTTCGCCCCCACCTCGCGTTACGGCACACCGGACGATTTCCGCTATTTCATCGACCGCGCGCACCAATCGGGTCTGGGGGTCATCGTCGATTGGGTTCCTGCGCATTTTCCTAAGGACGGCCACGGCCTTTCCTTCTTCGACGGCACGCATCTCTATGAGCATGCCGACCAGCGCAAGGGCGAGCATCAGGATTGGGGCTCGCTGATTTACAACTATGGCCGCAACGAGGTGCGGGGTTTTCTCCTATCGAGCGCGTTGTTCTGGCTGGACAAATACCACATTGATGGACTCCGAGTAGATGCGGTCGCTTCCATGTTGTACCTGGATTATTCGCGTAAAGAAGGCGAGTGGATTCCCAACCAGTTTGGCGGGCGCGAAAACCTGGAGGCTGTTCAATTCTTGAAAAGGTTCAACGAAGTGGTGCACCAGCAGTACCCGGATGTGCTGACTTTTGCCGAAGAATCGACCGCATGGGGAGCGGTTTCGCGGCCTACTTATGTCGGGGGATTAGGCTTCGACCTGAAGTGGAACATGGGCTGGATGCACGACATGCTGGAATACATCGAAAAGAACCCGGTGCACCGGCGCTATCACCACAACAATCTGACGTTTTCCTTGCTCTATGCCTTCACCGAAAATTTCGTACTGCCGCTATCGCATGACGAGGTGGTGCATGGAAAAGGCGCGCTTCTGGCCAAGATGCCGGGCGATTACTGGCAGCAATTCGCAAACCTGCGGGCGCTGTACGGCTATATGTATGCGCACCCCGGAAAGAAGCTGCTGTTTATGGGCGGGGAAATCGGGCAATGGAACGAGTGGAACCATGAATCGCAGGTAGAGTGGCTGCTGCTGTACTTCGATGCGCACCGGCAGATTCAGCAGTACGTGCGGGATCTGAACCGGCTTTATCTTTCCGAGCCGGCGCTCTACGAGGTGGACTTCATCTGGCAGGGGTTTGAATGGATCGACTTCCATGACGTAGATAACAGCATTGTTTCTTTTCTGCGACGCGCGAAGAATCCGGACGAATTTGTGGTTGTGGTGGCGAACTTCACGCCGGTTCCTCGCGAAGGGTACCGCCTCGGCGTGCCGGAAGCGGGCTTTTACCGGGAGTTGCTGAACAGCGATTCCGCGCTGTTTGGCGGCGGCAACCTGGGAAACAGCGGCGGTGTGCCGTCGGAGCCTACGCCCTGGCAGGGAAGGCTGCATTCGATCGTCATTACCGTGCCGCCGCTGGCGGTGGTGTTTTTCAAGCTGGAAGGGCGGTAAAGGGCCGGCCTCAAAACCTACCCATTTTAGAGACGTTATCTTAGCTTTCTGAGGAAGACGGGGTATGAGTACGCGATGACGCTTAAGCCCAATCTGGACATCTTGCCCGCGCCGCAACGTGCCCTCTGGCCGGAACTCGGAATGACACCGCAGGGGTTCACGCTTTACGGCGGCACGGCGCTGGCACTGCGGCTCGGGCATCGGGCGTCCGCCGATTTCGATTTCTTCTCCAATGCCTCGTTCGATCCGGATGACCTGGCGCGGGACGTTCCGTATATCAGGGACGCGGAACGGGTGCAGGTGGGGCCCGATACATTGACTTGCCGAGTGGAGCGCGGCGGGCCGGTATTGGTGTCTTTCTTCGGCGGCCTTGGCCTCGGGCAGGTGGCCGCGCGTGAACGGGTATGGAATATGCCCTTACATGTGGCCTCGCCGCTCGACATCGCGGGTACAAAAGCGGCGGTAGTACAAAAGCGAGCCGAAGCCAAGGACTACATAGACATCGATGCGCTCCTACAGCATGGGATTGATCTGTCCACCGTACTCGCGGCGGGCGCGGTCGTTTACGGTCGCAACTTTAATCCCTTGATTACGCTCAAGGCGCTCAGTTTCTTTGACGATGTTCCCGGATTACCGCGCGACGTGCAAGCGCGTTTGGCGCGGGCAGTGGAAGCGGTTGATGTGACGCAATTACCGGTGTTGACGCCTTACATCATGCGCCCCGAAAATGGAATTACGCTATGAAGCCATTGCCGCACACACCCGCATTGCTGGCGGTCGCTAAACGGGTCGTCTGGTTTAAGCCGCCCGCCGAGGCTCTGGCGGACCCAGTTCATTTTCTTGCGCACGTCATGACGTATGGAACTGTCGAAGACTTGCGGGCGCTTAAGGACGTGGTTGGACCAAGCGAGTTTCGGGAAACCCTGGATAAGGCGCCGCCTGGTGTGTTTGACGCTCGTTCGTGGGCCTACTGGAATCTCAAATGCGGGCGTGAACCGGCGCCGCCTTTGCCGGTGCGCCGGAGCTTGGAACCCGTGCGGCCCCGCGCCTGAACTATCATGTACTGCTCTTTGCGACACCTCCGGGCGTGAAGTCTAAACCATCTCCTCGTAAATGTCGTGTTCTCCAATCCAGAACCACACATAGTCATCATCGACTTTCACGGCAAGAGCTCGATATTTTAGCGTGACCCGCGCGGACCAAAGTTCCTGTCCACCGCGTTCGGTGAGCTCCTTGAATTGCAGGGAAGGGGTGGCGCGGGTTGGCTTTGAGCAAAGCAAATTGCTTATCCACCCGTTCCCGAATATCGGCGGGCAAGGCCCTATACTCTTTCCAAAATTCCGCGTTGGCGCGGTTCATCCGGCGGACCAGCGCTAGACGGGTTCCGTTCTCCCGGCTTTATCATCGGCAAGGGCGCGGGCAATGCGGTCATCGAAGCGGCCCGCGTCGATAGCAGCTTTAAGCTACCTGTCGCCACACTGCAAATAATTCTCGTCAAGCCACACGTACAGTTCTTCCCGCTGGTCGGGTGTGAGCGCGTCAATGGCCCGTTCAATCTCTTGCACTGTGTTGAAGTTCATAGCCTCTTACCTCACTTTAGTTAGCGAATGGAGGACACCACGCGCGGGCGGGGGTTCAATGCTCCCCGCCAAGAGCCTGACGAATCCGCTCAAGGAGTTGCTGCGGGCGGAAGGGTTTGCGCAGCAAGCTGGGGAGCAGGTCGGGTGGAATACCGGTGGACGTTTTGCCGGTCATCAGCAAGACGCCAACCCCCGGCCTCTCCTGCACGATCCTCTCGGCCAACTCCGTGCCCGGCATGTTTGGCATGATCACGTCGCTCAGCACCAGATCAATTGCTCCCGAATAAGCGCGGGAGACAAGTAAAGCTTCCACCCCATCGGATGCTGTGAGCACGTGATAGCCGGCATCGGTCAGACTCATCTGCACAATGTTGCGCACAAACGGCTCGTCGTCGACGACCAGGATTACGGTTTTTCCTTCCTGTTCTCTGATAAACGATGGGTTTTCAAGCACAGGAGTACTCTACCCAAATAATTTGTCC
>DATBID010000630.1:0-10261 GCA_036557125.1 Bryobacteraceae bacterium
CTCTCGGCCAGCAATACGGGGTCGAGGTCGTCGTGAGAGCAGGCGCTTTCCTTCGCCCACCCTGAGCTGTCGCCCCCCATCGCGGTAATCGAGAACTGCGCCATGGTTTCGGTGTGGGAAACGGCAACTCCGCGCGAATTGAATATGGCAAAAGAGGCATCGCCGGTGGAATAGATGCCGGCCGCGGTCTGCCCCTTCTGCTCCACTACGCGAATGGCTTCTGCAACTGCCCGCCCGCGTTCTTCCGGAGTGACCATCGAGGTTGCCGTGAAAAACCGTTCCGGAAACTCGTAATCGGCTTTTTCCGCCAGCGGCAGCAGTTCCGGATCGGGCTCCATAAGCCTGGTAATGGCAATCGCTTCCTCGACGACATCGTCAGTGCCATCCCGATCGAGACGATTGGTGGACGCGCGCGCCGTGTGCCCGTCGATCACGGGCCGCACCGAGAGGTGGCTCGTCCGCTCCGCCACATTCTGGTGGATTTGATTATTGGCGAACCGGGTGAGTGCGTGGTCTGCCGTGGTGATGATGACTTCAACATCGGTGACCCCGCGCGAGCGCGCCGCTGCCAGAACTTGGTCGAAGATCGCTTGCATCTCAACCGGCATACGCGCTGCCGATCTTGATTTTGTGAAACCGCGCCGGGCTGGCCCCGTGGCCCGTCCCCATCACCTGCTCCGGCTGCCCCTTGCCGCAGTTCGGCACTCCCCAAAGGGTCCAATGCTCCGGCCCTGCGATGGCCGCGCACGCATTCCAGAACTCCGTGGTAATCCCGCTATAACTGGGATTCTTCAGCATCCGCACCCGCTTGCCGTTCCGGATCTCCCAGCCGATCTCGCATCCGAACTGGAAGTTGAACCGCTTATCATCAATCGACCAGCTCCGGTTAGTCTCCAAATAAATCGCATGCGGGCTGTCGAACACTTCCTCCAGCGTCTCGCTTCCCGGCTCCAGGCTCACGTTCGTCATGCGAATCAGCGGCAGCCGCGCCCATCCGTCCGCGCGCATGCAGCCGTTCGAGCGCTCCTCGCCCACCCGCGCGGCCGTCTCGCGCGAAGTCATATAGCCCCTAAACCGCCCGTTCCGGATGATGTCCGTCGATTGCGCAGGGACGCCTTCGTCATCGAACGCGAAGGTCCCCAATCCCGGCCCGTGCTCCAAACGCGCGTCGCACACTACGTTCACAATCTCCGAGCCGTAACGCAGCCGCCCAAGCTGATCGAGCGTCAGAAAACTCATCCCGGCGTAGTTTGCCTCGCTTCCGAGCACGCGGTCCAGCTCGATCGGATGCCCGATCGATTCGTGAATCTGCAAACCCAGTTGCGAGCTGTCCAGAATCAAATCGAATTCGCCTTCGGGACATTGATCGGCCGCGTGCAGCGCCACCGCTTCCTCGGCGATCCGCGGCGCATTCTCCACCAGGCGCAGCTCTTCTATTAGCTCGTACCCTTTCAATTGATACTGCCCGCCAAAGGAGTTCGGATACGATCGCCGCTGAATTTCGCCTTCCTTGTAACTCAGCGCCGAAAAACCCGCCCCCGCCGTGTAGCGCGTCTGGTCGATCACGCTGCCCAGCGTAGATGCGAAAACCTGCCTCCGCCGCTCGAAATGCATCGCAGCCTCCGCCAGGCTGACGCCATCAACGCGGCGCAATTCCGCGTCGACCGCTAGCAGCGTCGCAAGCTGCTGGTCCACAGAGATGGAAAAGGGATCGATTCGGCAGGGCGAAACCCAGGTCGCCTCGTACTTCTGTTCCGGCGCCAGCACCACGTTTTCCTTTCGCGCTGCCGTGCTGGCCCGCGCTATCTCCCGCGCCAGTGCCGCCGCCGACGAGATCCCCGACTTCGTCAAATCGTCCGTCGCCGCGAATCCCCAGCATCCGCCCGCCAGCACCCGAATGCCGATTCCCATCGATTCGTTGTTGGAAGCGTGCCCCACTTTGCCGTTCTTGGTGGCAATCTGGCGGTCGCGAATCTCGATCGCGCGAACGTCGGCGTAAGAAACCTCCGGGCCCGTCGCCGCTTCCAGAGCGGAAAGCGCCAAGTCCTTCATCCGGTCTCCAGTGTATCAGCGCGGAGTAATCAGCCCGCCCAGCTTGTCCTGTTCGGTAGCGGCGGCGCGCGGGAACCGGGTCGCATAGGCTTCCGCATATTTCAGACCCGTGCCGGTGTTATACAGCACGATCCGATCGGTGGCCTTGAGCAGACCGGATTCCAGAAGCTTGGGCAGCGCCGCCACGCAGGCCGCCCCTTCCGGCGCCGCATAGATGCCTTCCTCGGAAGCGAGCTGAACTCCCGCGTCCAGCATTTCCGAATCGCTCACCGCAATGGCCGTGCCCCCGCTTTTGCGCACCGCTTCCAAAATCAGAAAGTCGCCAATCGGCTTCGGGACGCGCAGGCCGCTCGCTAGCGTGCGCGCACCCTCCCAGAAGCGGCTGCGCTGCTCGTTCTCTTCAAACGCCCGCACGATAGGCTGGCAGCCTGCCGCCTGCACCGCAATCATCTTGGGACGCCGGCTGCCGATCCAGCCCATGCGCTCCATTTCCTGAAACGCTTTCCACATCCCGATCAATCCCACGCCACCGCCCGTGGGGTAGAAAATCGCGTCCGGCAGCTCCCAATCCATCTGCTCAGCCACCTCATACCCCATGGTTTTTTTGCCTTCGATGCGATACGGCTCTTTCAGTGTGCTCAGGTCGTACCAGCCCTCCGAAGCGGCCCGCTCCGCCACCATGCGCGCGCAATCGCTGATCAATCCATCCACCAGCGTGACTCGCGCGCCGTAGGCCTTCGATTCCAGGTAATTCGCCTCCGGCACGTCGCGCGGCAGAAAGATGTGCGCCTCGATTCCGGCAGCCGCCGCGTAAGCCGCCAGCGCTCCCGCCGCGTTGCCCGCGGAGGGAATCGCCACCTTCGACACACCGAGCTCTACGCACATCGAGATCGCGCAAGCCAGCCCCCGCGCCTTAAACGAGCCGGTGGGATTCAATCCCTCGTCTTTAACCCACAGGTGGTCCGCACCCAGCTTCGATCCCAGCCGGCTGGCGCGGATTAGAGGAGTCCAGCCTTCCCCTAGCGAGACGATGTGTTCTTCGAGCGGCGGCAATACGGGAGCATACCGCCACATGCTGGCCCGTCCGTTGCGGGTCTCGCGCCGCGGCCAGCGATGCCGGATGTAATCCAGGTCGTAACGCATCAGCAGCGGCCCGCCGCACTCGCACAACCCGGCCGGTTTATCGGCATCGTATCTTCGGCTGCATAAGCTGCATTCCAGGTGCGTGGCTCTGGGCATTCAGAGAAAGTCTAGCATCTGGACGCAGCAATAACCGGCTGTGAAACATGCCCGAGCACCGAGGGGGCAAAAGCGAGGCCCATAGGCGGGAAACCTCAACTGTGAGCTCCCGGGCCACCAGTTACAGCGCTAGTATCTCAGTGTATGAGGTCATTCGCCATCTGGGGGTACGTTGCTTTCCTCAGCCTCGCTTTTGCTCAGCAGGCGCCAGAAGAGCCTAAATTCGAGGTAGCCTCTGTCAAGCCGTCCGATCCCAATCCCGACAATCCGATGTTGATCGGTATGAGCGCTGACGGTGCGATCGTGAAGTACACCAATATTACCCTGCAGGATTGCATTCGGGGCGCGTATCGCGTGAGAGATTTCCAGATCGTCGGGCCCGATTGGATGACCAAAGCGCGTTTCGAGATTGTCGCGAAGCTTCCGGCGGGTGCTTCTCAGGATCAGATTCCGGAGATGCTGAAAGCGTTGCTGGCCGAAAGATTCAAGCTGGAGATCCGGCGCGGAATGAAGGAACAAAACGTCTATGCGTTGGTCGTTGGAACTGGCGGAGCGAAGCTGAAGCCGGCTGAAATGAAAAGAAACGACCAATCGTCCAAGGCGCTTGGGCCGGATGGCAGACCGAGACCGATGATGATGTATCGGTTTTTGGGGGCTGACGTAACCATTACGGCCCCATCCGCAAGCCCGGCTAGTCTTGTTGGATTGATGTCGCGATTTACGGCCCGGCCCGTGGTCGACCTGACTGGTATCGAAGGCCAATACGAGTTCAAGCTGAGCTTCGCGCCGGAAACGAACCCAGGGCTAACCACAGGCCCAGGTGCCGCGCCTACCGGAGGGAACGGCGCCGCGACACCCGCCGAGCCCATCCAATCGGTCTTTGACGCCGTGAAGCAGTACGGTTTGCGGTTGGAAGCGCGAAAAGCTCCCATCGAGACGCTCACCGTAATTCACGTCGAAAAACACCAACGGAAAACTGAAGTTGGTGACACGTGAAAAGGAAAATGAAAAGACCCTTTCGTAAAGCGTTTGCAGCGTGCCGAGGGGCTCCGGGCGCTGCGCTCCCGCCCCTTTTGGAACGGACCTAAGGCCGCTTCTGTGCGCCATGGTAAACGCGCAAAACTTAAACGTCTGCTGCCGCTCGTTAACCCGGTAGACGGCGACATACGGCAGAGGCGGAAACAGAATTTCTCGGGTTCCTTTTTCGCCTCCGGGCCGGCCACGGTGGGGCGCCTGCTTCAACGAGCGGATAGTTTCGTACAGCTCCCTCATCGTGGGATGCCGGTTATGTGGATGAATGCTCTTTAAGGTAATCGCTTATGTTTTGCAGGTCCGCTGCGGCGGCGGGCGTCCAGCGGATACGCATGATTCAGGAGCGCAACATCTGCTCGAAGCGGGCGTCCATTTCTTGTTCTTCAATGAACTCGCCAGAGTCGGCCTGCGCGATCCCTTCACGTACGGCGGCGCGGAACCGGGCGTCTTCTTCAAGCAAGCGCAAAAGGGTATCCATCACCAGGTGTGGAGCGTCGGTTCCTGACTTTATGGCCATCCGCGCTAGTTGGGCTTCCTGCTCGGCGGTGAAAGGTACTTCCATGCCTCCAACATACGGAAAAACTGGCTTCAAGGCAAGTTTTGAGCGTCGCGGAACATTGCCCGAAATCGGACCACGCGCTATAGGGTCATGGGCTAGTCTCCACCTTATCGATAGAGGACTTCCAAGCCATTACAGCTCACGCTCACGCTACGCTCTGCTTAGCTTCCTTGGCGTAGGGGTCGAGCATCTTCTGCACTTCCTGCTTGCCGACCGCTCCTACGCGCTGCTCCACCACGCGTCCGCCCTTGAACAACAGCAGCGTCGGAATGCCGCGGATGTTGTAGCGCATCGCGGTGTCGCCATTGGAATCCACGTCCAGCTTCCCGACCTTGATCTTACCGGCATACTCCTGCGCCACGGTGTCAATGGTCGGCGCCATCTGGCGGCACGGACCGCACCATTCTGCCCAAAAATCCACCAGAACCGGAACGTCTGACTGCAGCACATCGTGATCGAAGCCGGCGTCGGTAAAGGTTAACGTATTCTGACCTGCCATTTGATCTCCCGTATTATTAGAATCTCGTTTCGTGCCAAAAGATTCAATGCGATCCCAGCAGTTTCCGGTATAACGCCGAATAAGCCGCCGCCGACCGGCCCCAGGAAAAATCCTGTTCCATACCTCGGCGCATCATCGCCTCCCAGCCCGACCGGTTGCAAAAGGCGCGCCCCGCGGCGCGTAAAGCCGCCATCAGAGCCTGCCCCGAGTACTCCTGAAATTTGAATCCTGTGGCATCTTCGATGGTATCATTTAGCCCGCCGGTCGCGCGCACCACCGGCACTGTTCCGTATTTCAGGCTATACATCTGGTTGAGTCCGCACGGCTCATATTGGCTGGGCATCAGAAACAGGTCCGCCCCGGCTTCGATCCGGTGCGATACGCCGTTATCAAATCCCACCCGCACCGCAATCCGGTCCGGATACTGCGCAGCCATTCGCGTGAAGAACTCTTCGTATTCGGGTTCCCCGTTGCCGATCGCGACCAGGTACATGCCCTCGGCCACGATTTCACCCGCGATCTGCGCAATCAGGTCTGTTCCTTTCTGCCGGGTAAACCGCGAAACAATCCCAATCAGCGGCGCCTCCATGGCCGTCCCCGGCAGCCCGAACTCCTCCAATAAGTGCTGCTTGCATACGCGCTTTCCCCGCAAATCCGAGACTGAATAGCGCGCCGGAATCGACGGGTCCGTTTCCGGACTCCAGTCGCGGTAGTCCACGCCGTTCAGAATGCCCGTCAGCACTCCCGCCCGCGCCCGCAGCGCGCCATCCATGCCAAATCCGTACTCCGGCGTCTGAATCTCGCGGGCGTATGTCGGGCTGACCGTGTTCAACGCGTCGGCGTACGCGATGCCGGCCTTGAGATAGCTCACCTGCCCGAAAAACTCCAGTCCCTCCGGCGTGTACGTCGATTCGTCCATCCCCACTTCCGCCAGAGCGCTCTTCGGGAACAGCCCCTGGTAACCGAGGTTATGAATCGTGAAGAGAGTCTTGATGCCCAAAAATGTAGGGTCGTTCGCGAATGCGGTTTTTGTATAAGCAGGAACAAGACCCGCCTGCCAATCGTGGCAATGAAAAATCTCCGTGCGAAACAGAAACCTCGCCACCGTAAGAGCCGCGCGCGCCAGTACCGCAAAGCGGATGTGGTTGTCTGGATAATCCTCGCCCGCTTCTCCGTACAGCCCTTGCCGGTCAAACAGCGGCGGGCAATCGATCAGGTATAACGGAAATTCTGCCGGTGCGAGATAAATCGAAGTGTCGTAACGGTCAGTGTCGAAATAAATGGGCGCGTTGTCCCACACCCGCCGCGCCCCTTCCAGATCGATCCCTCCGTAGCGCGGAGCCACCACCGCCACCTCGTCGTCCACAGCCTGCAGCGCGGCCGGCAAAGCCCCCACTACATCCGCCAGCCCTCCCGTTTTGGCCAGCGGAAACACCTCGGAGGCGACCATCAGGACCCGGGACACCTCGAAATTGTAGCAGCCCGAATTTGTGGGGAGGTTTCAGCCTGCCAACTGCACGTAGTGCGGCCCCAACCCTCGCGTCCGCGCCCGCCATACCAGCACCAGTGAACTGCCGATAATAATCAGCGCCACGGTCAGGCCCATCCAGATTCCTCGCGCGCCCCATCCCATCGGGAAGCCGAGAACATAGCTGATTGGCAAACCGATCACCCAGTAGCCTCCGAAGTGCGCCAGCATCGGCGTGCGCGTATCGCCCAACCCGCGCAGAGCTCCCGTGGTCACCACCTGAAATCCGTCGAAGAGTTGAAAGAACGCGGCAATCCGCAGCAGCGCTATCCCCGCCGCACTGACGCTGGCCCCCGCGCTAAAGATCGCCACGATCCAGCCCGGAATCAGCCACAGGCAGATCCCGGCGCTGCCCATGAAAAGCGAACCGAGCAGGATGGCTGTCCAACCGGAAATCGCCACTCCCCGGGCGTCCTTTCGCCCCACCGCCTGCCCCACGCGCACCGCCGCCGCCGAACTGATCCCCAGCGGAACCATGAACGTCGTGCTGACCACGTTGAGCGCGATGCTGTGCGCCGCCAGCGAAACCACATCCATTTTGCTGGCGATCACAGTCACCAGTGAGAAGATTGCCCCTTCTACCGCGATCTGTCCCGCCGCCGGCAACCCGAGCGCAACCAGGCGCCGCAACCGCGCCATCTCCGGACGCCGGCTTATCTGCGCCAGCAAACGCCCGGAACGCCGTTCATGCCACACAATCGTGGCGGCAAGCGAAGCCGCCATGAACAACCGCGCAATCGCTGTAGACCAGCCTGAGCCGACGAGGCCCATCGCCGGCGCACCCCAATGACCGTACATCAGAACCCAGTTGCCCACCACATTCACTAGATTCGCGCCGACCAGCGAATACGTCACCGGCTTCACGATGTTCACCGCCTGCAGGTAACGGCGGAAAGCGCTGTACAGCAGCAGCGGCAGCACGCTCCACAGCAGCGCCTTAAAATAAGGTCCGAATTCGGCCAGCACTTGCGGATTTGTTCCCGCGGTGCGCAGCACGGGAACCAGCGCCCAAAGAATCGCCACAATCGGGGGCGTGAGCCCGACCGCCAGCCAGACGCCGTTGACCAGCGTCTTACGGCAGTCGCGCGGATCTTCCGCCCCGAAAGAGTTGGCGACTAGCGTATCCATCCCCATCAGCACGCCAATGCCGGAGACCGCCACGGGATAGAACAGCATGTTCCCCAAGGTGCAGGCCCCGAACGCCGCCGCGCCCAGAGGTCCGGCCATCACCAGATCGATAAGCCCCTGCAGCATCCAGCCCAGTTCGGCCACAATCAGCGGCCAGGCCAGTTGCCACATCGGGCGAAGCTCGGTCCGTACAGTTGTCACGCCTACGCCTTGGGATGCGCCTTGTCGTACACGGCCATCAGATCCATCAACGAGACCTGCGTGTACTTCTGCGTGGTCGAAAGCCGGGCGTGCCCCAGCAATTCCTGGATCGCGCGTAGGTCGGCGCCATCGGCCAGCAGGTGCGTGGCATACGCGTGCCGGAAACTGTGCGGGTGAAGAGAAGAATCGCCCGCCAACAGTGTGGCGTACAGCTTCACAATGCCCCGCATACCGCGGTCACTCAGTCGCCTCTTTTGATGGTTAAGAAATACGGCCCGTTCGTCGCGCTCAACCGGCCGCTCGGCCAGATACTTCTCCAGCGCCTCCCTCGCTCTGCGGGGTAGCGGCACCTGCCGCTCTTTCCGCCCCTTCCCGCGAACCCGCAGCCAGCCTTCCCCACGATCGACATCGTCCAGGTTCAAGCCTGCCGCTTCGCTAACCCGTAGCCCGCAGCCGTAGAGCACTTCAAGAATCGCCTGATCCCGCGCCGGGTGCGGCCGCTCCATTTGCCCCGCGGCAACCGCATCGATCAAGGCATTCACCTGTTCCGGCGAAGGAACGTCGGGCAGCTTCTTCGGCGCTTTCGGCGTGCGCACCAGCCGCGCAGGATTCACCGCGATCTCCCCTTCCCGCGTCAGAAACCGGAACAGCCCGCGGACCGCCGCCAGTTTCCGCCGGATCGTCACCGCTGTCAACTCATCCCGGTACAGCGAAGCCAGCCACTCCCGCAAAATCAGGCCATCGATAGCCGATGGCTCCGGCGGCGCCAAATCCGGCGGCGAAAGATATTCCACAAACTGCACGAGGTCCGCCGTGTACGCGCGCAGCGTGTGCTCCGAAACCCCCATCCGCGCCAGTTCCGCCAAGTAGCGCTCGATTGCATACGCTAGCTCGCTCCTGACTCCTGGCTCCTGGCTCCTGGCTCCTGGCTCCTCAGACATACGCATGCCTGTAGCTCTCCAGCGCCTCCAGCGCGCGTCGGCACACCTCCGCATGCCGCGCCGCCTTGTCGTGCCGCAGCTTCTGCCGCGTAGCTTCGTCGAGTTGCGGCAGTAAGTCGAAAGTAATATTCGCCGGCTGGTAATCCGCCGGATCGGCTCCCGAAACAAAATGGCAAAGCGAACCAAGCGCCGTTTCCCGCGGCAGCGGCGTCGGTGGCTCGCCGCTTGCCAGCGCGGCCGCATGCATCCCCGCCAGCAGCCCCGTAGCGATCGACTCCACGTAGCCTTCCACCCCCGAAATTTGCCCCGCGAAGAAAACCCCCGGCTGCCTGCGAAGATCGAGCGTCGGCGTCAGCAGCGCCGGCCCGTTGATATACGTGTTGCGGTGAATCTGCCCGAAGCGCAGAAATTCCGCCCGCTCCAGCCCCGGAATCATCCGCAGCACGCGCGCCTGCTCGGAAAATTTCATGTGATTCTGAAATCCCACCAGGTTGAAGCTGGAGGCGCGCAAATTCTCCTGCCGCAATTGCACCACCGCGTATGGCCGCCGCCCCGTGCGCGGATCGGTCAAGCCCATCGGCTTCATCGGCCCGAAACGCAGCGTCTCCCGCCCCCGCCGCGCCAGTTCTTCAATCGGCAGGCATGCCTCGAAATAAGGTGTGGCATCCTCGGGGATGTGCGCGCTCGCGCTCTGCGCCTCGATGAGCGCGTCCACAAAGGCCTCGTATTGCATCCGGTCTAGCGGGCAGTTCAGATAATCGTTCGTCCCGGTAGTCGACTTGCCGTATCGCGACGCCCAGAAAGCGATGCTCGTATCCACAGACTCAGCCTCCACAATCGGGCTGATGCTGTCGTAAAAGTACAGCCGGTCCGAGCCGGTAATGCGCGCAATCTCTGCCACCAGTGCGCTGCTCGTTAGCGGTCCCGAAGCGACGATCACAATGCCCTCGGGAATTGCCGTGATCTCTTCGCGTCGCAACTCGATCAAAGGCTCGCCTCGAATCGCTTCCGTCACCCCCTCGGCGAAGACGTCGCGATCCACCGTGAGCGCATGCCCTCCCGGTACGCGCGCCGCTTCGGCC
>DATBID010000631.1:0-8081 GCA_036557125.1 Bryobacteraceae bacterium
CCATTGAGCCGAGACAGAGAAGAGTTGCGGCCAAAACGCGCAGGATCATGCCTAACCCTAAGAGCTCTTCGGCAACTCGACCGGTTTTCCGTGCGGCGTATGCCGATACGCATCGGCCCAAGCCTCTTTACGGGTTAGCAACTCCGCTCGATCGGTAAGGGCCTTTGCGGCGGTGAGGCGTTCGAGCGCCGCGAGCCAGTATTCATAGTAGCGGGAGCCGTCGTCCGGCTCGCCCCGATCCGCCGCGGATTTGAGTTCGTCGGCCAGCGCGGAAGTCCACTCTTTCCAGGTGAAGCAGCCCTTGGCGGAAAGCTCTACGGCCAGCGCGAAGGCCTGCGCTTGCCATGGTTCGGCAAAGACGGGGCCGTCCTCGTCGCGGGGAAGGGAAGGCAGCTTTGCCAATTCGAGATTTGTCAAATCAGGCGGGTTCAAGATAGCTATCCCACAAATCCAAATGAACCGAATCCCGAGGCGAGACGCCCTCGCCCCACAACTTCCGCGCCATAAAACGTACGGAATACAAATGCTGCGGCTGCTCCCCGAGAAAATGCGCATTGGCATCCGGGAACACGAAGATTCCATGATTCCGGATGACAACACCCTCTTTTCCTCGCACGTAGCGCGGCAGGCGCGTGTGGCCCTCCGGGTTGATATTCCGCGCGTGGACCGGCTGGCCTACCCGGAAGCGCGCTTCTGCTTTGGCATCCGGCCGCAAGTATCTCCCGCGGCGCGCCACCAGGTCGGGCACACCGCCGGCAGTGAGCGGCGGCGTTGCCTTTTGCGAGCCTGCGGCGGGCTTCCCACTTTCGACCTCCTCCCGCGTTACCAAGCCGTGCGCCACCAGCATTCCGGTCGTCCGCGCAAGCCATTTCTCGTAATAGCTCATTCGCAGATAATCCGCCGGCGGAAGGATCTCGATCCCGTAACGGCTCGCATCGATATTCCACTTGCCCCAAGCGCCGGTTGCCCTGGTGATTGCGAACACCCGGCCTTCCCACGGTTCGTGAAACACGGGTTCGTTGTCTTCGTGCAGGATGCGGCCCATGCCGTGCATGCCACCCATATCGTGGATTCCGTTCATGGCTTAGCTTCCGTTGATGCCTTTGCCACGCCAATCATAGCGTCCCTGCTAACCAAAGCGGCAAGCTGTTCTTCAGTCATTGCTTCGGTACCAGCGGGCCGCTCCGGCAACACCAGATACCTTATCTCAGCGGTGCTGTCCCACACCCGAAGCTCTACATCATCGGACAACTCCAGCCCGAACTCGCGCAAAACACCGCGAGGGTCGATCACCGCGCGCGATCGATACGCCGCCGATTTGTACCAGACGGGCGGCAAGCCCAGCACCGCCCAAGGATAGCAGGAGCACAGCGTGCACACCACCAAATTGTGAACCTCGGGGCTATTTTCGACCACAATCAGATGTTCGCTCTGCGCGCCAACGTATCCGAGCTCGGCGATCGCGGCGCCGCCATCCTCGAGCAGCCGTTGTTTATAATCGGCATCCACCCAAGCCCTTGCTACCACTCGCGCGCCGTTGCGCGGACCAATCTTGTTTTCATAGGTGTCCACCAGCGCATCGAGCGCTGCCGGATCGACGAGGCCCTTCTCCACGAGCAACGACTCGAGCGCCTTGGTTCGCAAGGCCGGATCGGACGGAAGGGCCTGGTGACTGTGCTCGTGTTCGTGCTCGTGTCTTTCCGCAGTCATAATGCGCCTAAAATTCGTACTCAGTCGGCGTGATACCCTTCGCGCGAAGATACATCTCGGCCGAAGCGCGATGGTGCGTGGTGTGATCCAGCATGCCCATCAGCAACTCCAGTCCTGTCATGGTTCCCTCATTGCTTTGATATGACTTTGTCATCTGTTCCGGCGTGAGTCTCGAGACTCGTTCGATCGCGGTGTCGAAGGATTTCTTCACGAAGGCGATTACATCCGGCTTGCTCAAAGAGGCTGGCTTCGCAAATTCCGGATTGCCGCTGAAAAACGGCGACCAGAAGACCGCCAAACTTTGCGACAGGTGGACCATCTGCTCGGCAAAGCTCATCTGCGGCGGAGTGAGTTTGAAACTATAGGCGGCCTCCGGCATCTGATCGGCAACTTTTAGAGTGAAGTCGCGCGAAGTTTGCAAATGTTTCACGACGACGGCTCTGAGATCGGTTTCTGCCGAGGCCGGCAGAGCCGCCATGAGCAGAACGGGAATACACGCAATGGCGAAGCGCAGTTTGCGAGAAAGCATCACTCAATTCTACGATAGAAACGCTCTCTCACAGTCCCGGGGGAAGGCTGCTCTCGTTACGCCATTTGTGGAGCGGGTAGGGCTTCAGCGCCAAGCCTCGTTGCCTCTGGCGCGGCAGCGGCCGCGCTGGATTGGTGTTTCTCCGGTCCAATTTTACATCCGGTTTACCTAACGCCGGATTGAACTCGTTGAGCCAGATCCCGGTCCGTTACTTCTGGTTCAGAAGGGCTTTCAGAGTTGCTTGGAATTCATCGCTTCTGAAAAACTCATTACGGAGTAAGCGGCCGGCACTCGCAGCGGTCTTCCACGGTTGACCCTGAACCCCTTGCACGAATGCGAGTCCGGAACGTAGCGTGCTTGGGCTGTAACTCGCCACCGTGTGAGCGAGCTTGAGGGCACGCGGTTCAACTTCCTCAATGCGAACGACCTCGTGTACGAGTCCGATTCGCAAGGCTTCGGCTGCATCAAGCACCTCCCCAGTGATCGTCAATGCAAGGGCACGTCTCTCGCCCACAGCCGCCGAAACCGCGTGGAAGAACACAAATGGCCAAAGACCCATGCGGATTCCGGTAACGCCGAAGGTTGCATTTACCGATGCGACCACGAAGTGGCAGTTGGCCACCACACCTGTGCCGCCTCCCAACGCCTCTCCCTGCACGGCGCCAATCAGCGGCTTCGCGTGGCGGGCCCCTACGGTGAACAATGATTCCTGGAGGCGGCTAACCCTTTCGATGTCACCTGTGGCGAGTTCGCTCAGGTCCATGCCCGCGCAAAAAGAGTCCCCCCTGGCGGCGAGCAATACCGACCCGATACTGGTGTCCTTTTCAGCTCCATCGAGCGTTTGGACCAATTCCCGGCACAGTTCGGCGGTCAGCAAATTGCGGTGGGCCGCGCGGTTCAGCCATACACGAAGTACACGGTCTTCCTTCTTCGTTTCGATGATGTCATTCATAATGAATTGCTGGATGAGCACTACTTGACCTTCTCAAAGACCAACGTCGGTGGAACGACCGTAAAGCACCGAAGCGAACTCATACACGGGCTCTTCATACTCACCCCCGGACCAGAGTATACACCCCGCCTTGACATAGCACTAAAATCACGCCGTACGGGCGCGTGGTTTCCTTGGGGAACAGAACGGGGGGCCGCTGGGGCCGCTGCGGCCGAGCATTACCAAGCTAACCAATGGGATGTACAATTCTCCCGGAGATCTCTATGCCGGCAATAACGGGCTCTTTGAAGCTGAGCCGTCTGGCCAACCCAGTGACGTCGGATGAGAGTCTGAAGATTCTCGAGCGTGACCGACGCCGCGCAGCCTCCCCGATCCACTGAAGTCCCACTAGCGCGCGACTTCCTTCGCAATCCGGCCTGCCTCGGCCTGCCTCGGCACGCTCGATCGGCAGCCCTACTGCAGCTCGAAATCCGCCGTGCGTTTCACGAGCTGGGTGGAGGTATCCTGGGCGGTCAGCTCCAGTGTGTAAGCGCCGGGAGGGAGTTGATCCACGAGGATTTTTTCCGCGTTACGGATCACCGGGTTTCCAAACGTCTTCGGCATATCGAGCCGCAGGCCGCCGGTGTCGGCTTTCACCTCGCCGGTTTTGCGGTCCAGAATGCGTTCGCGGATCGCGATGGCAGGCGGCTTGGAGGGGTCGGCGTTTACCATGAGGGGCTCGTAGAGCTCGAAATAAAACAGCGCCGGCTCCCCCTTGTGGAACCGGCTGCTGCCTGTGGGAATCACTTCCACATTGCCGGCGATGAGAGGCGTCCGGTCTTCGATGAGGGCGGCATCGAGCCCGGTCCCGGTATCCGCTACATTGACGTACTGCCGGCTGAGCGCCAGGCTGCTGATCGCGAACTGAGCGCTATCGTATTTGTCGATGGCCAGCGGCGTTTCGATTTTGCCGAAGTTGTTGCCGCCTGAGCTGAAAACTACTTTGAGCGTGTAATTGCCGGCCGCGACATCGAACTGGTTCTCATAATGGAGCGGTTTCTTCTGGAACTCCTCGACCTCCTTCTTATCGGGGAAGTCGAGCTTGACGGTATCGCTGAAGCGCGCGCCCACCGCGCCATCCGGAGTGGAAGCGATGCCGAGGACATTAATATCCGCATGGAATTTGCCCTTCACTTTTTCGAACTTGAGCGGTTCGGAAGCGATTTCAAGTGCCAAGTTGACGCGAGCGATGCCGGGAGCGGTGTAAAAGTACGGCAGTTCCGCGGTCGCGGGAATGGCGCCGGGCTGGGTCGAGGCGATGCGGGTTTCGAGGTCTTTTTCAACCGGGTTGCCGCTCAGCAGGTCGTGAGACTTGGCGTTGCAGTACCCGCTGCGCGATCGGACATTGACGCCGCCGCGATCGACCTTGACACGTAAGACGTGGCAACTGCCTTCAGCCGATTCCGGAGGGGTGTAGCCGAGAATGTAATACTGATTTTGTTCTTCGCCAATTTTTTGAAGGCCGCTGAGCAGATCGTTGGTATCGTGAATGACGAACCCACCGGTGCCGTTAGCCAGCGCGAACAGGACTTGCTGGTTCGTTGTGACGCTCTCCGGAAATTTGGGTATCAGATCGCGGGATTGGTTATAGGGCGACAATCGCGGGGGAAGAGCACCGCCGCCGCGGCCTGCAGGTGCGCTGGGATTGCCGATTCCGCCGCGGCCGCCATTCCCTCCCGCGGGAGCGCCGCCACGGTTGCCGCCGCCCGCGGGAAAGCCGCCACGGCCTGCGCCACCTCCCGCGGGAACGCCTCCGCCCGGAGCACCCCCGGCGGGAGCACCGCCCCCGCCGCGCGATCCGCCGCCACCCGGAGCGCCGCCTCCCCCCGCGCCGCCGCGCTGGAAACCGAACGACAGATTGCCTAATGAGTTTGCGGGGGAAAGCGCCTGCCCCAACAAACGCATCAAGGATGCTCGGGGCGCGCCTGGCAGACCGAGAGTCGTCAATCCACGCACGTCGATGGGATAGATGGCCACGTTCGAGCGATTGCACACGTCGATGGTAGCGGTCACTTCCGAAAGCAGCTCGGAATTCAGCGGCATTCCGCCGCTGAGCAGCACCAGGATTTTCCGGCCGGGAATGGCAGCCAGATTCTTGGCCAGTGAGCGTAAGCTCAGGATCAGATCGTAGCCGCCAAAACTGGCCTCGGCCTGGCTTAATTGAACCGGAGCTCCCGACGACGCAGTCGCGTTGGGATTCACGTTAGCGATCTTGACACCGGAGACGGCCGCCTTCAGCCGCTCCTTGTTATCCGTAAAGTTCTGCGCGATCTGGATAGCGCCGCCAAAATTGACGATGGCAATCAGCCGGTTTGGCCCCGCATTGGCGTCGATGAATTTCTCCGCGGCTGCGCGAGCTTGCGCTTGATCGCCGTAACCTATGGTGGAGTTATCAAAGAACAGCACCAGGTAGCGCGCCTGTTTGCCGGCAGCCGAGTTGGGATCGGCCTCAAACGAGAAGGTCTTGATGTTCTGCTCTTTGTTGTCTTCCCAGACCTTGAAGTCCTTCATGGTGAGATCGCGGACGTATCCGCCCTTTTTGTCGGTGACCACGGAATCCACCAGCACCAGCTTGGTTTCGGTCTGGATGACTACACCGCTTTGCTGCTGCTGCTGGGCGCCGGCAGGAATTGTAGAAATAAGAATTGCGGCAATCGGAAAGAGGCGGATTCTGCTCATGAGCATGACTCCTTAGGGAATTTGCACAGCGCCATTGCGCGCTGCCATGGTCTCGCCCTCGGCGTCACGGACCACCAGACGGAGGACGTAAGAGCCAGGTGTCAGATCGAACGTGCTGCGGATGTTGATGCCGGAAGCAGGCAATTTGGCCAGCGTCTCATCGCGCAGACGGAGCTCGACGATCTTCTCCAGACCGCTGATGAAGTTGCCGTTCCGGTCGAAGACCCCGGAGACGATGGTGAGCTTGTCATTGTTGCGGTCGCCCACTTTGCGGTAGCGTAGATTGCGGATATCGACGCGGGCCAGCACGGAGAGTTTCGCCTGCACGTCGCTGGATTTGAAGAACTGGAGATTGAGATCGAGGGGGATATCGTGTAGTTCTTCGCGGGAGTAGACGGCTTCGCGAATCTCATCGCGGGCTTCTTCTTCGGGATCGATGGCCCTCCTGGGGGCGGAGTAACCGCGGCGGACCTGCAAGCTGTACCCCTTGCCGCCCGGGGTTTTCAAAGTGACTTTGAGCTGATGAAAGCTGCCATCGAACTTGAGATTCTGAGGCGAGAAACCGAGCACGTAGATGAATTCGGGCTGGGCGGC
Organism: Bryobacteraceae bacterium; assembly: GCA_036557125.1. Lineage (GTDB taxonomy): Bacteria > Acidobacteriota > Terriglobia > Bryobacterales > Bryobacteraceae > PSRJ01. The sequence goes on from DATBID010000631.1 coordinate 6,504, forward strand.
AAGACGCTTGAGGCCCTCGCCGAGATCGTTGTTGTTGTGGAAGAAGGCGCCGCCGGTGGCATCGGCAAGTTCCGCCATGACGTCTTCGTCGGCGCGAGCGCTATCGTGCTGATATTGGCTCTTGAGGGTCATGCCCGCCGTGGTCACTCCGGGCCGGCGCTGACTGGCGTCTCCTTCGGGACCGGGAACGTAGAGGCCGCGGGCGTCGAGCGAGTCGATAGTAACGTTGGCGCGGATGGCGCGGTCCATGAGCTCGCTTTCCTCGGTGCGCTGATCGATGGTGAGATAAAACCCTGGGGACACCAGAACGATGTTGCGGCTGCCGGGCATGATGGCGACGCGGCGGACGACGTCGCGCAAGACACCCGTGGCGTAGCGGGTTTCCTGATCCCCAATCGACAACTGCGACTGAGCGCTGGCCTGGGCGAGTGATTGCGCCTGCTGCTGTGCGGCCTGGAGCTGCTGCTGAGAAGCGCCGGGAGGCGGCGGATTGCAAGCCAGGTAATCGGTGGCTGCGGCGGCCAGCGCCTGCTGATTGTTTTGGTTGACGATCTGATCCGCCATGTAATAAGAGATAGCCGGATTCGGGCAATCCTGCGAGGCGTTTAGAGAGCTGATCCACGGTTGGATGTGGTTCAGCGCTTCCCGCAATTTTTCGCGATCGTCGGTGAAATCGAGCGTAGTGCGGCCCGAAGTCGTGAAGATCGCGGCGCGGGTGACCGCTTCCAGCGACTCGTTCAGATAGCGCGTGACCGCTTGGCGCGATTGCTCCAGGTCCCCGATGCTCAGGTGTACATCATCGAAGACGTAGGCGACAAAGCGGGTGGCAATTGCCGGGGCTGGTGCGGGGGCGCTGGGCGGAGCTTTGCTGGATTGTTGGTCGGGATCGGGTTCCGACACGGCCGAAACTACAGGAGTTGCCGGTGTTTCAATGGAGAACCTGGTGATGACTTGAGGCTTGCCGCGGTCGAAAAGGACGAAATCGTCCTTTTGCAAATTGCCGATAGCGTGGCCGGCGCGGTCGCGCACTACAACCGGAACCAGGACCAGATTGACGCCGGTGCGGAAGGTGGCCGGTGCATCGTGAGTGCTGATTTCGGATTGAGGTCCGGCGGCCGGGGTCTGGGGACTGGCCGGCGTCTGGGCGAACGCTGCCTGGGCGAGCAACGCGAATGTTCCCAAGGCCACCAATCGATGCAAAAACCCGCTCAAGTGTCCCGCTTTCCTTTCGCCGCGCCGTGGATGCATGGTACTACAAACCGGGCACTTGTGATATATTCCCTCAACAACCAAAGGAGGGCGAAATGAGGCATTCCATCCTCGCGTTGGCCGCCGTGGCGCTCAGCGGTATCGCGGCCGCGCAAAACGTGCCGGAACAGTTTGTCGTCAGCGGCAAAGCTGCCGAGAAAATCCAGGACTTCACCACCATCAATCTGGCCACCGCCGAACGCATCGCCGAAGCCTGCGAAACCGCCGCTAAGGCCGAAGGCGTGGGCATCAGTGTCATGGTGCTCGATAATGACGGCAACCATATCTATATGGACCGCATGGACGGCCAAGGCTACTTGAACATCGTCA
>DATBID010000632.1:0-5379 GCA_036557125.1 Bryobacteraceae bacterium
CAAAGCGGCGGCGCCGAGCGGACGGTATTTCACACCGCGGAGCGCCAGCGGCACGAGCGCGATGATAATCAGGGCATTGAAGATTACTGCGGATAAAACGGCACTTTGCGGCGTGTGCAGTCCCATGATGTTGAGCTTACCGAGCACGGGATACAGGGTCATGAACATCGCCGGGATGATCGCAAAGTACTTAGCAACGTCGTTGGCGATGGAAAACGTGGTCAGCGCGCCGCGGGTGATCAGCAGTTGCTTGCCGATGGCGACAACTTCAATCAGCTTGGTGGGGTTGCTGTCGAGATCGACCATATTGCCGGCTTCCTTGGCCGCCATGGTGCCGGTGTTCATGGCGAGGCCAACATCGGCTTGGGCGAGCGCGGGCGCGTCGTTGGTGCCGTCGCCGGTCATGGCGACGAGGCGGCCGGCGGCCTGCTCCTTCTTGATGTACTCAAGCTTGTCTTTGGGAGTGGCCTGCGCCAGAAAATCGTCCACACCGGCTTCGGCGGCTATGGCGGCGGCGGTGAGCGGGTTATCGCCGGTGATCATCACGCTGCGGATTCCCATTTTGCGCAGTTGGGCGATGCGCTCTTTCATGCCGCCTTTCACGATGTCTTTCAAGTGAATGATCCCGAGCAGCCGGCGGCCATCGGCCACGGCGAGTGGCGTCCCGCCATTCCGCGAAATCCGGTCGCTCATCTCCTGGAAATAGGGAGGAACTTCGCCGCCGCGCTCGGTGACGAAGCGGCAAATGGCTTCCGTCGCACCCTTACGGAGCTGCCGGCCGGCGAAATCGACGCCGCTCATACGGCTATAGGCGGAAAACGGAATGAAGGTGGCTTCGCCCTCAGGGATGTGGCGTCCACGCAGACCGTAGTTTTCTTTGGCCAGCACAACGATGGAGCGGCCTTCGGGCGTCTCGTCGGCGAGGCTGGATAATTGGGCGGCATCCGCCATTTCTTCGCGAGTCACGCCGTTGATCGGCAGGAATTCAACAGCTTGGCGGTTGCCCAGTGTAATCGTGCCGGTTTTATCGAGCAGCAGGGAATTCACGTCGCCCGCGGCCTCGACGGCCTTCCCGCTCATGGCCAGCACGTTGTGCTGCATCACGCGATCCATGCCCGCAATTCCGATAGCGGAAAGCAGGCCGCCAATGGTGGTGGGAATGAGGCAGACCAGCAGGGACACCAGAACCGCCACGCTGGGCACGGAGCCGGAACCGGCCTGCGCTACGCTGAACGCGGAATAAGGCTGGAGTGTGACGACTGCGAGCAGGAAGATGAGCGTCAGGCCGGCGATCAGAATGTTGAGTGCGCTCTCATTGGGCGTCTTCTGCCGCTGCGCGCCTTCTACCAGCGCGATCATGCGGTCCAGGAAAGTTTCGCCGGGATTGGAAGTGATGCGAATTTTGATCTGGTCGGAGAGAACTTTGGTGCCGCCGGTGACGGCGCTGCGATCGCCGCCGGACTCGCGAATCACCGGAGCGGATTCGCCGGTAATTACCGATTCATCCACCGTCGCGATGCCTTCGATGACTTCCCCATCGCCGGGAATCAGGTGGCCGGCTTCACACTGGACGACATCGCCGGCGCGCAACGAAGTACCGGGAATCTCTTCGATTTTGCCGGAAGCGGCGATGCGGCGCGCGAGCACGTCGGTTTTGGTGCGGCGGAGGCTATCGGCTTGGGCCTTGCCGCGAGCTTCCGCCATGGCCTCAGCGAAATTAGCGAATAGCACCGTGAACCAAAGCCAGATGGTGATTTGCAGCGTGAAGCCGATGCCTGGAGCGCCAGTAACAATATCGCGCGCCAGGAAGACCGTGGTCAGCGCGGCCCCCACTTCCACCACGAACATCACCGGGCTCTTCACTAGGGTGAGCGGGTTGAGCTTGACGAAGGATGCCCGGACGGCGCGATGGACGATTTCCGGATCGAATAAGGGACGGGAGCGCGCTAATTTCTTCGGCAGGAGTGAGGTGGCATCGTCCTGAGGGGGACGCTGCGCCGGAGGTGGAACCGTCACTGTGGACATATTAGCTCCGCATTAACTCCCCAAAGGCAGAATGATAGAGAACAGTCTGCCGGCCTGCAAAAGGAAATGCTCGACGATCGGGCCGAGTGACAGCGCAGGGAAGTAAGTGAGTGCGCCGACAATGATCACCGTGCCGATCAGTAAACCGGCAAACAGCGGGCCGTGCGTGGGCAAAGTGCCGCTGGTGATGGGCACCTTCTTCTTTGCGGCAAGGCTGCCGGCCGCGGCTACCAGCGGAATGAGAAAAAGGAAGCGGCCGATCAGCATAGCGAAACCAAGCGTGAGGTTGTACCAGGGAGTATTGGCGTTCAGGCCGCTAAAGGCGCTGCCGTTGTTGCCGGTGGTGCTGGCATAGGCGTACAGAAGCTCAGTCAAACCATGGGGACCGCTGTTGCCCAGGTTGGCAATGGCTGAGCCGGGAGGATTCCAGTAGCCTTTGACTGCGAAGTGCGCGACCGCGCTCAGCGCCGCGAAGCAGAGCACGCTTGCGGCGGTCGCGATGACTGCTAGCATCGCCATTTTGACTTCCTTCTGCTCGATCTTTTTGCCGATGTATTCGGGCGTGCGTCCCACCATCAGACCGGCGATGAACACGGCCAGAATGCAGTAGAGCAGAATGCCATAGAGTCCCGCGCCCACGCCGCCAAAAATCACTTCACCCGTCATGATGTTGAACAGCGGAACGAGGCCGCCGATGGGAGTAAAGCTATCGTGCTGGGCATTGATAGCGCCGCAACTGGCGTCGGTAGTGACAGTGGCGAACAAAGCCGAACCGGCAACGCCGAAACGGACCTCTTTGCCTTCGTAATTGCCTCCGGGCTGTCCGGGAGTAGCTGCGGTTTCGAGGCCTAGTTTCGTAAGCTGCGGATTGCCGGCCTGCTCGAAGTGATAGGCGACGAAGACACCACCCAGAAACATTACGCAGAAGGCGGCGAGAATGGCCCACCCCTGGCGAGTATCTTTCACCATCTTGCCGAAGGTATAAGTGAGCGCGGCGGGGATTAGAAAAATCAATACCATCGCCAAGAAGTTACTCAACGGAGTGGGATTTTCAAATGGATGTGCAGCGTTGGCTCCGAAGAAGCCGCCGCCATTGGTGCCGAGTTGCTTGATAGCCTCCATGGAAGCTACCGGGCCTTGCGCGATAGTTTGCTTCGCGCCTTCCACGGTCACCGCTGTGGTGTACGGATTCAGATTCTGAATGACCCCTTGAGAGACATAGAGTAAGGTGGCTATGATCGAAAGCGGCAATAAGATATACACTGTGGCGCGAGTGACATCCACCCAGAAGTTGCCGATGGTGCGGGACTCCTGCCGGGCAAAACCGCGAATGAGCGCAATGGCAATGGCGATTCCCGCGGCCGCGGAGGCGAACTGCTGTACGGTAAGCGCGGCCATCTGCACGAAGTAACTGAGGGTCGATTCCCCCGAGTAGGCTTGCCAGTTAGTGTTGGTTATGAAGCTGACGGCAGTGTTGAAGGCTAAATCGGGGCTGACATTAGACGCTCCGAAATGTTGGGGATTAAACGGAAGGTAAGCTTGGGCTCTCTGTAACAGATAAACAATCAGGAAACCGAAGATGCTGAAGCTGAGGAGCGACGCAATGTACTGCGTCCAGCGCTGCTCCACATCCTCGCGGACGCCGGCGGCCTTATAAGTGAGCACTTCGAGCCATCGCAGGATGGGGTGCACAAACGTACGCTCCCCTTCAAAGACGCGCACCATAAACGCTCCCAATGGCTTGGTGCAGATCAGGATGACACCCAAAAAGATGAAGATTTGCAAAATCCCGGCGCTGGTCATAAAAGCCTCGAGAATGCGGACCTCAGAATTGCTCCGGACGCAGCAGAGCGTAAACCAGATAAATGAACAGACCTAGAGATGTCACACCGGCAATCACATAATCCATCGAAATCTCCTAAAGGCTGTCGCAAGCCTTGGTGAACGACCAAAAACTCAGCAAGGTCAGGCAGGCGATTGCGACGTAAGCTAAGTCCAACATGAGATTACCCCATCTCCGCCATGACTACTTCATGACCAACACGTCGCAGTTTGCGGGCCAGCCGGCGTTCGTGGGTAAGCCAGCTCCATTGCATACGAGCCCCGAGCACCACCAGAGAATGCGGCTCGAGCACAGTTTGGAGCAACTCCCAGCGGCTGCGGCAGAGGTAAATGCGAACTAGCGTCTCCACCGGGGTGTTGGATGCGATCTCACGGAGGCGTGCTTCCTGAAAATCGAGCAACACCGGCGGACTGGTGAGAGGCAGCGGAAACGGGACTACTTGCGGCACGATCAGCGTGATGTACGCGCCCAGGTTTCCTGCCAGCGTGGCGGCGCGCCTCAGGGCCGTCAATGTAAATTCGGGAGAGGTGAAGACGACCGAAATTTCCAGCCGATGCCCGCCGAACTCGGCCGGCTGCGCAGCCGGACGCGATATCGCCGGCTCGAACTGTTTTTCGAATGCCGGCACGATTTGGCTTTGGTCTCGCATCGCGAACCCCGATTTTGAGAGTAACGGCACTTCCCTAAAGAAGTCATCGAAAACGCATAAAGAACTAATAAAGAACACGGTTGCCCGTGCGAGAATGGCTAACATGCGCGCGTGGCTGATGCGTTCGTACGAAGGCGTGGAAAAGCTCGAATTGGGCGAGGTCGCCGACCCGCAACCGGGGCCGGGAGAAGCTTTGCTGCGAACCCGGTTCGCAGCTTTGAATCCGGCGGACGCGTTTCTGGCGCGAGCCATGTATCCGGCCAATCCGCCGCTGCCGCATATTCTGGGACGCGATGGCGTCGGCGAAGTGCTGGCGGTCGGGTCTGGCGTGGAAAATGTGCGGGTCGGCGAAACCGTCGGTGTGTTGCGCTGTGATGTGGGCGTGAGCACTTGGGGCACGCTGGCGGAGAAGACCGTCGCGCCTGCAGCGAGCCTGGCATCCGTGCCGAAAGGCTGGTCGCTCGAAGAAACGGCCGGAGCGCCGCTAGCCTTCCTCACGGCTTATCAGGCATTGACGCAGTGGAGCGATCCGCCTGCGCCCCCCGCACCGGAGTCCGTGGTCCTCGTGACGGGCGCTTCGGGCGGCGTAGGCATCGCTACCATCCTGCTGGGCAAATCCATGCAGCTTACGGTAGTGGCCCTCTCGCGCAGCGCAGAGAAGGGCAAGAAACTTAATGAACTCGGCGCCGATTTCGTGTTCGACCCCGCGGACTCCGGCCTACGCAAGAACGTGCTCACCGCGCTTTCGCCCAAGCGCGTCGATCTCGCGGTGGATAACATTGGCGGCACTTTGTTCAACGAGGTGATTGCCATGCTCGGCTATGCCGGCCGCATCAGCGTCGTGGGCCGCAGCGCCGGGCCG
>DATBID010000633.1:0-2417 GCA_036557125.1 Bryobacteraceae bacterium
CAGGGCCCGTTGCAGATCGTCCCGGGCCGCTTCGTAAGCGCCCACGCTCTCGTTGATCAGGCCGGAAACGAACCAGACCTCGGACAGGTCCGGATTGCGCTGGCGCGCACTGCCGAACGACAAAATCGCTTGATTAAGCCAGCGCTCATCATTTGTGAGCGAATACTTCAGAAGCTGGGCTTGCGCCAGGCGGGCATGGGTTAACGGCGAATCCGGATCGGCGGTCACCGCGCTGGCGAGCAACGGAAGCGCGCCATCCACGCTATTGCGCTCTAATAGCCCGACGCCCCGCGTGAAATCGGCATAGGCCGCGGCACTCACGGTGGTTGCCGTGGCTAACGGCGGCAACCGGAAGGTTCCGGTTATTATTCCGGCTAAGGCAACCGGGATGTCGCGCAACTTGTCCGGCTGGTACTCGGCCTGCCACTCTCGAACCGGGAGAGGTGAATGCACGTCGCGGACATACGCGTGGATCAAGGTGCGCCCATCATTGCGCCTGAGCGTTCCGGTCAGGACGTGCGTGGCACCCAGCAGTTGGGCGGCCCTTGCGGGCTGGCCTACCTTGCTTTGCACTGCGTCCGCTAATGAGATTACGGTCAACCGGCGTCCGCGTGTTGCTTTTACGTGCCGCAACTGCTCGGCCGTATTGCTCAGGAAGCCATCGCTCAGATCCCGGTCGGCGGCGTCGGTTTCGAACGGCAACACCGCGAGGCGGATGTTTTCCACCGGCATACCGGTCTTGGGGTAGAGAGCAGCGGTAAGCACGGCAATCCCTACGGCTGCCGCCGCGCCAGCCCACCACCATCGGTGCGAAACCCGGGGAGCGATGGCGGCGGCAACCTCGCTCACGCGGGCACACCGCCTCGCCGGTTCCGGCTCCAAGCACCGAGCCAGGATTTTGCCCCAACGATGCTTCAAGTGTGGCGGACGCTCGTGGAGGCGCTCTTCCCAGGTGCACTCCACGCCGAACGGGCGCCGGCCGGAGGCCATCTCGAACAGAATCACGCCCAACGCGTATACGTCGGACGCCACCGAAGGCTTGCCCCCCTTGAGCAGCTCCGGCGCCATGTAGTCCGGAGCGCCGCCCAGTTCCCCCGACTGCACAGCCGGCTGCGGCGAAGAGGGCCGCCGCGCCAGGCCGAAATCGGTGATCACCGTGCGGATTCCCTCCGCGGTTTGCGCCAGGATGATGTTGTTGGTCTTGAGATCGCCGTGGACCACCTGCTTCCGGTGCGCCTCCGCCAGCCCCTCGCAGAGCTGGCTTGCCACGATCAGCGCTTCCCGCGGCGGCAGCGCCCCGTCCCGGAGCCGTTCGTCCAGGGTCTGTCCTTCTACAAATTCCATGGTGAGGAAATCGATTTCCCCTTCCTCGGTCACCGCGGTGTGGATCTCATAGGTCTTGCAGACATTGGGATGGCTGATCTCGCTGGCGTGGCGCACCTCCGGCGGCAGCCGCTTGTGGTAGCCGCTTTTGGCGCATTTGATCGCGATCCGCCGGTCGAGCCGTTCGTCCACTGCCTCGTAGACCACGCCCATGCCGCCCTGCGCCACCTCGCGCACGATGCGGAACCGGCCGTGCAGCAACTGGCCGGGTTGAAACCGATGTTCGTTTCGGAGCGGAGGGTAGAGCGGATTGAGGAGGAACCCGTTCATCCGTTCCTCCCACCTCACATAGTTCCAGACTTGCTGGAACAGAGCCGGGTCCTTGGAACAGGCGCTTCGCAGATAGGCTTCCCGATGCTCCGCCGCCTGCCCGAGCGCCTGCTCGACCAGGCTCATCACCAGGTCGTCATTCCGAGGTTCGGTTGGCATGGCGGGCCTCGACTCGTTCAAACAGCCAGCGCCGCGCGTCGCGCCACATTCGCTGCATCGTGCGCAGCTTCATCCCCAGGGCTTCGGCCGCTTCTTCGTCGGTCAGCCCGAGAAAATATTTCACTTCCACCACCTGACACCACTCCGGCTCCACTTTGGCCAACTCGTCCAGCAGCTGGTCGACGGTCAACGCCAGCTCGGCTTTGGGACTACCGGCCGGAAGCAGATCTTCGATTCCTTCCAAAGCGATGAAATCCGCCTTGGGCCGTCCTCGCGCATGATCGATCAAGTACCGGCGCATGGCCCTAGCAGCTATAGCGAAAAAATGCTGGCGGTTCTGCCAATCCCGGTTCTTGGCATTGACCAAGCGCAGGTAGACCTGGTTCACTAACTCGGTGGGCTGTAAGGAGATATCTTTCCGCTCGGCCCGCATCAAATAATGCGCCAGGCGGCGCAAATTAGGCATCACGAGATCGAAGAGCTGATTCTCCGCGTCGCGGCTTCCCGAACGCCACTCGCGCAAGAGTCTGGTGATATCTCCTGCTTCAGGTGGCATGGTGATTCTGTCGATTGTACATTAGAATACCGTCTTCCGGGGGACCCAG
>DATBID010000634.1:0-3944 GCA_036557125.1 Bryobacteraceae bacterium
AGATGCCAGGACTCCTCGGTCCAGTAGTGCTCCATTTCCGATAACAGCGGCGTCGCGTGTCGCTGGACGGCTGCAGAGGAGAGGCCGTCGGCGAAAACGATAGCAGCATCGTAATCGCCGCGCTGGAGCAGCAGCCGCGAATCGCTGCTCAGCGTCCGGCCGAGATCCGGCCGGCGCAGATAGGTACGGCGATCCGGTGCGGCGCTGCGCACCAGGATATGCGGCAGGCCGAGACTCGCGGGATCTAGTTCCTCCCATATGGCATCGCGCGCGCGAGCGTAATCGAACTGGAAGCGTAGAAGCTCCGTTGTAGGGATGCTGTGACCGGCGCGGCCTAAAGCCACGCGCGCGGGCGTGAACGCTCTCAGCTCAATAGCCATGATTCGGGGACCAGCCGCGGGTGATGCTCCAGCCACGCTTCAAACTCGGGTGCGGGTTTGAGGCCGAGCACCGAGCGCAAATACAGCGCGTCGTGAAAACTGGTGCTCTGGTAATTGAGCATCACATCATCGGCGCCGGGAACGCCCATGATATAGCTGCAGCCGGCCACGCCCAGCATAGTGAGTAGAGCGTCCATATCGTCCTGATCGGCCTCGGCGTGGTTGGTGTAGCAGACGTCGCATCCCATGGGGAGGCCAAGCAGTTTGCCGCAAAAATGGTCCTCCAATCCGGCGCGGAGAATCTGCTTGCCATCGTACAAATATTCCGGCCCGATAAAGCCGACGACCGTGTTTACGAGCAGCGGCCGGTAGCGCCGTGCAACAGCATAGGCGCGGGCTTCGCACGTCTGCTGATCCACGCCCAAGTGTGCGTTGGCGGAAAGCGCGCTGCCCTGGCCAGTTTCGAAGTACATGACGTTCTCGCCGCGGCCCAGTTCGCGCGCGGCCTGGCAGGCTTCGTCGAGCAGCGCCAGGTTCACGCCGAAAGAGGCATTGGCGGCTTCGGTGCCCGCGATGGATTGAAAGACGAGGTCAATGGGGGCGCCGCGTTCCAGAGCACGCAGTTGCGTCGTGACGTGAGCAAGCACGCAGATCTGCGTAGGAATTTCGTAGCGCTCACGGATGGCATCAAGCATGCGAAGAAGCGTTTCGACGCGGGTAAGATTGTCGGCCGCGGGATTCACGCCGATTACCGCATCGCCGCTTGCGAGGCTTAGGCCATCGAGAATCGAGGCGGCAATTCCTTTGGGATCATCCGTGGGGTGGTTGGGCTGAAGTCGGGTAGAGAGGCGGCCCGGCAATCCGATGGTGGAGCGGAATCGGGTAACGACGCGGCACTTGGCCGCCACCGTGACCAGGTCCTGGAGGCGCATGATCTTCGAGACGGCCGCGGCCATCTCGGGAGTGAGGCCCCCGGTGAGCGCGCGCAACCGTTCGGTGGTCGTTCCATCGGAAAGGAGCCAATCGGCGAAATTCTCCGATCGTGAGGTGCGCCACTGGCGCGAAAGCGTCGGCATCGTGCGAATCGCAAATGAGACGCGTGACTTCGTCGGTTTCGTAGGGGATCAACGGCTCGCGGAGAAAAGTGTTGAGAGGGACATCGGCGAGCTTCATTTGGGCGCGCACTCGCTGCTCTGCCGATTCAGCCGCGATGCCGGCCAGTTCGTCGCCGGAGCGCGCAGGCGTTGCTTTGGCCATGAGCTCACGTAGATTCATGGTTATTCTCAAGGTACATGAAGACCAACGCCGCCCGCCTGCTCGATTCCCTCGGCATCCGTTATGAACTGCGCGAATACGAAGTCGATCCCGAGGTGCTGGACGCGGAATCGGTGGCCCGCAAAATCGGCCTCCCACCCGAACAGGTGTTCAAAACGCTGGTAGTTCGCGGAGATCGCAACGGCGTGTGTTTCGCGGTGGTGCCCGGCGATACCGAGCTCGATGAAAAAGCGTTGGCCCGCCTTACCGGCGACCGCAAAACGGAACTGGTTCCACTAAAGGAAGTGACCCCGCTTACCGGCTACATTCGCGGCGGCGTGACAGCCCTGGCAGCTAAGAAAGTGTACCCGGCATTCGTGGACGAAACGATCGAGCTGTTCGATGTCATTGCGGTATCGGCGGGCATGCGCGGAGCGCAATTGCTGCTGGCGCCTGCTGATTATCTGCGGGCGACCAACGGAGTTACCGGGCCGATCGGCCGAACGAGAGGCGGGCGATGAAACCCTTTGAAGACCGATGGCGTTAAACTGGGAACGAGAGATGAAGGCCATGGTTCTTAGCGTCAGCGAAGAATCGCTCATTAAAGCCGTGCGTACGCTTCCACCGGAGGAGGCCAGGAAAGTGCTGGATTGGGTGCAACATCTCGCGGATCTCGGGGGCAACCGCAGAGTAGAGTGGTCGGATTCATGGTCCGAAGACGATCTACGGGAAGCCACACGCGCGTCCCTTGAGCGATTTGAGCAGCAAGAGCGTGAAGGGCGTTGAGGCCCGGAGATGTTGTGGTTGGTGCATTTCCCGGCGCAGACAGGACGAAGATCCGACCCGCTGTGGTGCTGTCGACTGAACTTTACCATCGCTATCGGCCAGACGTTATCGTTGGTCTGATCACAACACAAGCCCCGAAAGAGTTGACTCCGACAGACTGCGAATTGCATGACTGGGGGCAGGCTGGACTTCATCAGCCGTCTCTCTTCAGGTTATTCCCGGTCACTCTGTTGCAGCGTGAAGTGCGCGTGATCGGGCGGCTTTCTGAGTCCGATTGGACTAGGGTTCGCGCGTGCTTTAAAGCGGGTTTCGACAGCGACTGAGCTGGCGGATACCAAATGCCCCTACGCTACCGCTACCGCCCCCGCCGGTTGTCCCGGCCCTAGCGTCAGTTTCACAACTTCCTCGCTGTGCTCGCTCTTCAGGTCTTGCTCCACCGTCAGCATCACCATTTCCGACATCTGACGAATCTCGATGGAAGTGAGGTTATCCACCCGCGCCACGCTACGGGTATGAGAGAACTGGCCGTCATTCCCCTGTTCTATAGTGCGGTCCACCAGCTCGCGCAGAGAGGTCATGTGATAATCCTCGAATTTCTCGAAAGTAGCGCCGAACCGGACTACGAAATCCTTCCATACCCTCACCAGCCCTTCGGCGACGAGGCGATGATTCTTCAGCCCGTCCTTCAACCAGTTCAGCGTGATGGTGAAGTGCTCGCGGTAGATTTTCTTGAAATCGCGCGGAATCTGCACGGCCGCCAGAATCCTGTGTTCGTAGCCAGCCGCCTTCTCGATTTCCAGCCTCCGCCGCAGCCGCCGCCTCATGCGTTCGAGCGCGCGCTGCTTATCCACCTGCAGCACCAGCTTATAGAGCACCTTCGGAGCCAGCCAAGGTACCGTCTGCAATGTCTCCCGGATCACCTCGCGCGCCACCGCCTGCGCTTCCGGTTCGAGCGATTGCACCAGCGCCTGGATCTCCATCAGCCGCGAAGGATCGGGCCGCGTCACCTTCGATGCGCATTGCGGCGTATACTTCACCGCGCGGATCGCTCCCAGCAGCCGGTCGCCGAATGCCCGCCACGAGCGTAGGCGTTCTTCGAGCGCCAAAAAGCCCTCGAACAGTTCCTCCCTCGTCATCAGCTTCGGAATCACGTTCGATACGCCGTAGGTTTCATCCATCTCGGCGTAGCGGTCCATGTCAATGACGCGACCTTCCTTCAGTAGCCGCGCCGTCTGCGGCGTTCCCGGGTACGATTGCAACAGCGAAAGCTGAATGCTGGGGATGCACGCGGATTGCAGAAAGTTGTACAACTCGTCGAAAATGGTCTGGTCGTCGTGGTCAAAGCCCACCATCATGAGGGCCTTCACCATAATGCCGAAGTGCGCCATGCGCAGCACGTCCTCGACCATGTCGCCCTTGGCGTTCTGGAATTTGTTGACCTCCATCAGGCTGGCCCGCCGCGGCGTCTCAATGCCGATGTGCAACTGCCAGAAGTTCGCCTCGGAAAGAAGCTGGAGCGCTTCA
>DATBID010000635.1:0-3561 GCA_036557125.1 Bryobacteraceae bacterium
TGGAGCGGAGCCGGGCGACTTCGGCCAACCAATCCGGCCTCTGGCTGAGAGCTCGTGCGATGATCGTCTGTACGGACTCTTCGACGGTCGCGGGCAGCGGCGCCTTGGAAGCATCCTCCACACGGAACGGAACCGACGGGGCAACGCCCAGTACATTAGCCAGCACTCCGTGCGCGATGTTTTCCAGCCCCTGGGTTGATGCCAGCTCGTAGCGCGCCTGGGCGGTCGCGGCCCGAGCCTCCAGAACATCCGGCAGAGTTGCCAGGCCATTGGCGAGCTTCGCCTCAATTGCCTGTTGCACGGTTTGCGCATCGGTCAGCGTCGCCTGTGCGGCGTCTTCTTGCGAGATCGCGTCCAGAAGACGGTAGTACGCCTCCGCAACCTGAAAGATGACTCTGCGGTGCGTGTCGTTAAAGGTAAAGTTGGCCGCGAGCAGGTTGGCCTGCGCCTGATCGATTCTGGCGCCACGCGCTCCGAAGTCAAAAACCGTGTAGTTTAGGCTCAGCGTGGCAGGAAATGTGGCCAGGTCCTCATGGTAGAACCGTGTCACAAATAACGAGTACTGGCTATAAGAGGCTGAGGCTAAAGCGGCGACAGTCGGAAACAGAGCGCTCCGGGCGATCCCGGCAGCCGCGGCTCTTTGTTTCGCCTGCTCCCAGATGACGTGGGTCTCGGGATTGTTTCGCTCCGCGATATCAATGAGTTCCGGGAGGGTATAAACGTGGTTCGGATCGAGTGTTGGCTTGGCGATGGTGGCCGCCGACGCGACCTCCGCCTGAAAGCGCGCATCCTGGGCAACCGGCCACGGTTGATAGGAAGATGGCGGAGCCTGCTGGGCGCACAACGGAAAGATCAATGTCGAAACGAAAATGGCAACGCGTTTCACCCTTACGAATCGATGCATAGTTGCAATCGGTAGCAATACATCCAGTTCGCCGCAACACAAAGCGGCTTTCAGGGGGGCACGCAGGTGCTTTTCACCTCACGTGATTTTGTTTCGCTCCAGAGAGCGGGAAAGTTACGCACCACCCCTATATTTTTCTGGCGCGCGTTCCGTCACCGGCTATGTGCCGCCGATTCCGCGGTAGGGCGTCCGAATGTTTTCGCGCCCGTAACCGGAGAGCTCGATCAGGCGAAGTATGGGTCGTGGGCTGGATTTCGAATTGAACGATGCAGTTCGGGAAGCATTTCCACCCGAAGGAGATTCTGAATGGTTCGGGGCACGCTGGCCAACGATCGCAAAGCGTCATTATTCGCTCACTGGTATAACGTAATTGCCTTCTGGTGCGGTTCCCTGATGGTCGCTATCGGAGTCGCCCTCCACGTGCCCATGTTCTTGATGGGACGGCACAACGGCTATCATCTTGCCGGCATGCCGATGGATACCGGCATGCTCATTGGCATGGGGTTGATCGTCGCCGGCGTGGTGGTCGCCGCCTTTGGCCTGTTGCCGAGCCGCGAACCCGGTCACGGCAGCATGGGATCGATTGCTCCGCCCGAAGATGCGCCCCTCACGAAAGCGCATTGGATTCAGATCGGGCTTCTCGCCGTGGCCCTTGTAGTCGATGTCATGAAGGCGGCCACACTCGGCTTCGTGACGCCCGGCATGCGCGCGGAGTACGGACTGAGCGCCGCGACGGTGGCTCTTGTTCCGCTGAGCGGACTCACCGGTACCACCGTCGGGTCATTCATCTGGGGTGCGCTGGCCGACGTTTTCGGGCGGCGCGCCTCGATTCTGCTCGCAGCCATTCTCTTTGTCGGCACCTCCATCTGCGGAGCCATGCCCGCGTTTTATTGGAACATCATCATGTGCTTCATGATGGGCCTAGCCGCCGGCGGCATGCTGCCGGTTGCGAATGCGTTACTGGCCGAAATCATACCGACCCGACACAGAGGCTGGTGCCTGGTTCTTCTCGGCGGTATCGGCACCATTGGCGGCTATTACGCGACCAGCGAGCTTTCAGCGATCCTGCAACCGTTTTTCGGCTGGCGGATCATGTGGCTGGCCGGTTTCCCAACCGGTCTGATGCTGATCGCTCTCAGTCCGCTGCTTCCGGAATCCGCTCGTTTCCTGTTGGAGAAGGGCCGGGTTGCCGAAGCCCGCGAGATGCTAGCTCGGTACGGCGTCGTCGTTTCCATGGAGAGCGTGGGTCCCCCCAACACCTCGACCGTCGGGACCGAGCGCCCCCGCGCTGCCAAGGGAATGAATTTTCGTCCGCTGCTGGGGATGGGAAGCGCACTGACCCTTGCGGCGCTGGCGTGGGGGTTCGTCAATTTTGGTGTGCTGCTCTGGCTGCCCGCCAGCTTGATCGCCGAGGGCCGCAGCATCGGCCTGACCAGCGCGCTCATTGCAAAATCCACCCTGATCGCTATCCCGACCATCGCGGTTGCCACCTATCTCTATACGGTTTGGAGCACGAAACGGGTGTTGATCCTGGCTATTGGCATTACCACTTTAGGATTGCTCGCGACCCTCATCCGGGACAGTAATGGGGTACCGTTCCTCTCCAACCCGCTGGTATCGGTCTCCCTGCTGATCGTCGGAACCAGCGCCGTCATTTCGACGCTCATGCCGTACTCTGCGGAGAGCTTTCCCATCCGGCTGCGAGGCCGGGCCACCGGCTGGGTCGCGGGATGCAGCAAGGTCGGTGGAGTAATGGCTCAGAGTATGGCCGCACTGGCGCTAGTGCCGGCATTCGGGCTGACAGCCGGTGGAATCGCCATCCCGGCAGTCGCGTCGTTGCTCCTGGTGGCAGTCTTTGGTCACGAAACGCGCGGCCGGGACTTGCGAGAGTTGGAAGCAATTCCCGCAATCATGGGGGAGTCCGTTGGCGCCGATTGACGCGGAGGTCTACCAGTTGTCGGTGCGGAAACGAGCGATGGGAGACGATCCGGACGGCAAGATGGGCGGATGGCAGCAATGGCTGGAGCAGCCCCAGCGAGTGTGGTTGCACAATGCCTTATTCCAGATCCATTATTTCGTTGGGGCACTGGCTGGTGGATATGTGGGGCTCATGGGCGTTACCGGAAGCCTTATTGTGTATCGCAACGAGTTGTACCGGCGGCCCTCTATCCAATGGCTCGTCAAACTCCATACGACTCTTCTGGCCGGTGCGACCGGCCGTCTCGTGAACGGAGTCGGCGCGGCCTCTCTGACTTTGCTGTGCTTAACGGGAGCCATCATTTGGTGGCCCGGAAGGAAACACTGGCGCCGGAGCCTGACCGTAAGCTGGGAAGCGCACTTCGCGCGCATCAATTGGGATTTGCACAGCGCGCTGGGGTTTTGGTGCTTCTTGTTTGTTCTGTTATGGGGTGTGTCTGGCGTCTATTTCGCCTTTCCGCATTGGTTTGACGCCTTTCTCCTGTTAGATCCCCGCGATCGGGTTACGGACCAGGCTTTGTTTTGGCTTTCAGCGTTGCACTTTGGAAGGTTCGACTCGTTCACCAAAGCGGTTTGGGCCGTCTTGGGCTTAGTGCCCGCGTTTTTGGCCTGCACGGGCACGTTCCTTTGCTTCCGCTCAGTGATCTACAGGAGGTCATCGAATCGCAAGTGCCTGCCTC
>DATBID010000636.1:0-18055 GCA_036557125.1 Bryobacteraceae bacterium
GGCTCGGAAATGACCCCCATCTGGGGTCTGACCGAAGGCGGGCGTAAGACCACCGGCCGTGATCCGCGCGTGCTGCCGAAGACGGTCATCTACGATCCCTGCCTCACGGTCACCATGCCGCCCATGCTCTCCGCCACCAGCGGCATGAATTCCGTGGCGCACGCGGTGGAAGCGCTGTACGCGCAGGAGGCCAACCCCATCATTTCGCTGCTGGCAGAGGAGTGTATCCGCGCGTTTGCGAAAAGCCTTCCGATAGTGGTTAAAGACCCCGGCAACCTGGAGGCTCGTTCGCAAGCGCTGTACGGCGCGTGGCTCGGCGGCGTGGCGCTGGGATCGGTTGGAATGGCGCTGCATCATAAGCTGTGCCATACGCTCGGCGGCAGCTTCAACCTGCCGCATGCCGAGACCCACACGGTTGTTTTGCCGCACGCGGTCGCTTACAACACGCCTGCTGCCGAAGAAGCGATGAAGCGCGTGGCACGGGCGCTCGGCGCGAGTTCCGCCGCGCCAGGTCTGTACGATCTGGCGGCCTCACTCGGCGCGCCAAGCAGCCTCGAAGCACTCGGACTGACGGAAAGCGATCTGGACAGCGCCACCGATCTGGCCGTGCGGAATCCTTATTACAATCCGCGGCCGGTAACCCGCGAGGGCGTGCGCACGCTGCTTGGGGATGCGTTTCGTGGACGGAGGCCACCGGCAACCACTGCCTAACCGGAGCCACCTATCGGAAGCCTGTGGCAAGTAGTCTTACGCGTCTTAACGGAAAGCGCGGCCTGCAGCAATTCGGCCGTCTCGCGCGCCGCAGGCCTTGGATTCGAATGCGGATCACCGATGGTTGGCTGGCTCCCGATACCGCCAGGATCGCGTGAGAGTCCGCGTCCTGCGTAACCACAACGACTTGGTTTGCCCGCGCGACAACAGTTCCGCAGCATCGCGAGGCACTCCCTGATCCAGTACCAGGCGCACCGGCAACGCGTCAGTCACGCTGCGTTGCTTTCGTCCGCTCTGTCTTCCAGGTTAGCTGCGGCAAATGCCAATGCCTGCTGAATATCCTCGGGCTCAAGCTCGAGATAGTTCCGCAAGAGATCGGCCCGGTTCGGGTATGTGGCCACAGCTTCCACCACTCGGCGCACTGTCAAGCGCATGCCTCGAATGCACGGCCGCCCGTTCATCTGGCTCGGATTCCAGGTTATGCGGTCGAAACGTTGCATCGGCTTCTATTTTCGTACATTCCGGCGGCGCCTCTACTTTCTGAACGGCCTCACTCACCCGCCACCGCGAACGCTACCAAAGCATTCTGCTCAGCGATTCCGGTCGCGACCACGATCATCTGCCGGCCGCTCCGCGTGCGATAAGTCATCGGAACCGCGGCATTCTCATAAGGGATTTTGCCGCGCCAGAGTTCCTTGCCGTTGGTCTTATCGAACGCGTACAGATATCCATCGCCGCCGCCGATGAATACCAGGCCGCTCGCGACCACCATGGCGCCGCCGCGGCTGTTGGGGGAACCCAGGCGATCGGGAAGGGCAACGCCTTTGAGCAGCGGGTGGTTGCGAATGGCGGGGCTACCTTCGCCTAAGGGGACCTTCCAGGCGATCTCGCCACGGTTCAAGTCAATGGCGGTAAGCACCGCGTACGGCGGCGAAACCAGTGGCAGACCGCCGGGTAAATTCACCGTTTCCCCGCCCCGGGCGAACATGTTTGAGTAGTCCACGGCTACCAGCGGATCGGATCCATCGTTTTTCGCCACTCGGTTCAGGCCCACCGCATTCGCCGCGCGCACGAAAAGATAGCCGGTTTCGGGATCGAACGCTGCGCCGCCCCAATTCGCGCCTCCGCTCTGCGAAGGGCGCTGCAAAGTGCCTTCGAGAGACGGCGGCGTGAACATCGGCCCGATCCGAAACTTGCGCATCTGCTCCATTGCCAGGCGGTGGATCTCGGGTGTCAAATTGTTGGCGTCGTCCAGCGTCACACCCTGGTTGACAAATGCCGGCGGCTTCGTGGGGAACGGTTGGGTAGGATACGGTTTTTCGCCGGGCACATCGGTTTCCATTGGAATGGCGCGCTCCACAATCGGCCAAACCGGCTTGCCCGTTATGCGGTCAAACACGTAGGTGAAACCTTGTTTCGTCACCTGGGCCACTGCGTCGATTCGCTGCCCGTTCACCGTGATCGTGATCAGGTTGGGCGGCGCGGGATTGTCCCAGTCCCAGAGGCCGTGGTGCACGGTTTGGAAGTACCACTTGATCTTGCCGGTCGCGGCATCCAGGCATACCAGCGACTCGGCGAAGAGATTAGCGCCGGGGCGTCCGCCGCCGTAATAATCGCTCGAGGGTGTTGACGTTGGAACGAACAAAAGACCGCGGGCCTCATCGAGCGCCATCGGCGCCCAAACATTTCCGTGCCCGCTGTTTCGCCAGCTACTGTTCTCCCAAGTCTCCGCGCCGGGATCTTTATCCGATTGCGGAATTACCGAGAATGTCCACACGCGCTTTCCCGTCCGTGCATCGATCGCCTGTACATAACCCATTGGGTCCGGCAACTGCACGCGGTCCGGAACCTGGCTGCCTACAATCAACAGATCCTTGTAGACCATAGGAGGCGAGCTCTGCGTGGCGTGCCGGATGTCGGAAATTCGCGGAAGCCCCTCGGTCAGTGAGGCCACGCCGTTGTCGCCGAAGGACGGCACTGGCTTGCCGGTTTGGGCATCGAGAAGGAACAGCCGATTGCGGCTGTTCAGCACAACCCGGAGTTGGTTTCCATCGCGCCAGAAGGCTGTCCCCCGCAGTTTCCAACCGCTGCCGGAGAGAATCTGCCCCAGCTTGTACGCTTCGCCGTCGAAGCGCCAGAGTTCTTTGCCGGTTTCCGCGTCCAACGCGGCGATGCTGTTGTACGGAGTAGTGACGTATAGAACGCCATTGATCATCAGGGGCGTATTCTCGAAGAAACCCGGCGTGGTGCCGTAATCGTCCCGATGTGTCTCCCAATGCTTCCACTGCCAGATTGGCTCGAGCCGGGAGACATTGCCTGGATTGATATCGGTCAGCGGCGAAAAGCGGCTATTCCCCGGATCACCGCCGTAATATCGCCATTCGACTTGTGGCTGTTGAGCGCTAAGGGCGGAAGCCGCGAAGAGGGCTGCGATCGCGGCTGGTGCTGCTTTCATGATTCCGCATCACTCCTTTAGCCACGCTTTCCGCATAGCCGCGCGGTCCAACTCTTTGCCGTTCAGGTAAACTCTTGCAATTCGCCGCGTGTTGTTGATGTTGTCGAGCGGGTTGGCGTCAAGCACCAGGAAATCCGCGGTCTTGCCCACAGCTACTGTGCCGAGTTGATCCAGTTTCATCAGCTCTGCCGCGGTTTTCGTCGCCGCGGTAATCACCTGGGCGGGAGTCATGCCGGCCGCCACCATATCGGTTAATTCCTGATGTGCGGGCCAACCAACGGTTTCGCCGGAATCGGTGCCGAAGGCGGTCTTCACTCCCGCCGCTTTGAGCTTCATTAAGTTGCGCGCCTGGATGCCGAAAGCTTCGTGCGCTTTGCGGATCTCTTCCGGTGTCCGCTTCGCCAATGCCTCGCGCATTTCTTGAATTTGCGAGGCCGGAACGGTTTCCGCCGCAAAGCGGATGTCTTCTTCCGTGGTTTCGCGCTCCGGTAGGGTCGTCATTGAATAGACATTGGGGTGCTGTTTGAACAACGCAATCACTTCGTCGTCCATATCGCGGTCGCGAACCAGGTGCGCGAATATGTCAATTCCGGAACGCAGCAGTTCCTTCGCATCGGCCAGATAAAAAATGTGCGCCGCAACCCTTAGGTTGTGCTTGTGGGCTTCATCGATGATGGCCCGATAGAGCGGCGGCGTGAGCTTCGGCACCGTGCCGTTGCGATCATCCACCCAGATTTTGACCAGGTCCACCTTCTTGGCCGCCAACTCCTGAACATCCTTGCGGGCCTCAGCCTCGGTGCTCACCCCATACGCCACGGGCTTCCAGTACACCCTCCCCGGACCGGCGTTCGGCATGCCAAACCCGCGGCCGGCGATGTGAAATAGCGCGGCATTCGGGCCGGGATCGGCGCGCACCTGATACGGCGTTTCACCTGGATCGATGCCCATGCTTTGGGTCGCGGCAATCCCGTAATACGCGTAGCGTTGCAAATGCTCAATAAGGTTGGCGCGGGAGTAGGTATCCGCGCCCATTTGCCCGGTCTTGACGATTTCCCAGCCCAGGTGCGTATGCGTGTCGATTAGCGCCGGCATTACGGTCTTGCCGGTGAGATCCACGCGCACCGCCCCTGCTGGCGGCTTAAGTTCGCCCTTCTTGCCGATGCGGCTGAACTTATTGTTTTCTATCAAAAACGCCGAATTTTCGATCGGCGCGCTGCCGTCGCCCACAATCAGCCGCGCGCCTTCGAACAAGATGGTATTGCCTTGTTGAGCAGCCGCGGCCGCGGCGAGAATCAGACTGCCGGTTAGAATTTCGAATGCCCGCATATTAGGAAATCGGCCTCGCAATGTATTTCAGCTCCGGTTTTTGGCCTTCGTTGACCGGCATTCGGTCGATGGCCATATACATCGAAACGATCTGATAGTAGCCCGCGGTAATTAGTAGATCGACCACGCCCCGCTCGCCTACGACGTTCTTCGCCGCCGCAAAGGTCTGGTCGCTCACCTGCCTGGTTTTGAACAGCTCGGTGATGAAGTTATAGACGGTTTCCTCATCGCTCGACATACCTGCGGGCCGTCTGCCTTCGGCGATGGCTTTGACTTTTTCCTCAGTAAGGCCGGCCTGCACGCCTGCTCGATGGTGCGCGATCCATTCATACTGCGCCGCCCAATAGCGCGCCGTCAAAAGGATGGTCAATTCTTTGAGCTTGTCCGGAACCGACATGTGGAAGCGCACGCGGTCACCCAAGGTGAAGAGCAGATCTCCAGCCTCCGGGCTGCGCACCGCGACGTTGAACATGCCCACCGGACCTCGCCCTGCCAAGGCGTGATCGGTCATGGTTTTCTGCGCGGGGGTCATTTCGTCATAAGTGAGCGGCCGGAAGCGGTCGCCGCTCAAGGTAAACTTCTTGCCGTTGGCAGTGGACTGCGTACGGGCCGGCGCAGGCGTTCCCGGAACCGGAGTCGCAAAGCCCATACCGACTAACGGAAGCGGATTTTCGAGCGGTTTCAGTTCAGGCTCCACGCCCGGGCCAAGCGGGTAACGATCCACGTCGAGCACCATCGAAACCAAGCCATACCAGCCGCTCAAACCGGTCATATCGACCACGCCCTTTTCGCCGTACATTTCCTTGGCCGCCTGGAAGGTTCTATCGGTCACCTGATGCGTGGTGAGCAACTCATCAATGAAGTTGTATGCCACTTCCATGTTGTGCGGCATGCCGCTGGGCCGTTTGCCGCCGGCAATGGCATCTACGATTGCGGGCTTCACGCCGTTTGCGAGCGCGAGCCTCTTGTGCGCCAGCCACTCATACTGCGCCATCCAGTTGCGGCCGGTCATGATGATGATCGTCTCGGAGACATCTCTGGGCAGCCCGGTGCGGAATCGCATCGCACCGCCCCATGTCGCCGCCAGGTCTCCGGCCTCCGGACTGCGCAGGAGCACATTGAACGGCCCTCTCGCGCCACCTCGTTCCCCGGCGAACAGATGATCGATCATCGTCTTCTGCTCCGGCGTCATTTCGTCGTACTTCAGCGGGTGGAAACGGTCCCCCGCCAGAACCACGCTCCGCGGATCGGGCTTCTGTTTGGTTGTCTGAGCGTTGGCGATTTGGGCGTTGTTGATTTGCATCAGGCCGATCACCAGGGAACCGAAAATTTGGAGACGCATCTTGGTCCTCCCTCTGCGCTGCTTCGTACAGGAGCGTCGCTATTTGAGTTATGTTACGCCAAATCGAACCGCCGCGCTGCGCGCGGTTGGCAGGCGGAAGCGCCTGCCCCACCTTGACACCAGCGGGCCTTCTCGATAGCGTCTAGAACTTATGACCAACCGCATCTTGCCCTTCTCCGCTGCTTTGGTTTCACTTTGCTTCTCATCCGCCCGCGCGCAGCAGAACGCGCCGCCCACCCCTCCGCCTCCCACCCAGCCGCGCGTCCTCGATGTACAAGGGGGCAAGATCCGAGTTGTGCCGGTCGCTACCGGATTGTTTCATCCCTGGAGTCTCGCTTTCCCCGATTCCCGCACCATTCTGGTCACCGAACGCAACGGGCGCCTGCGCATGATTCGCGATGGTATGCTCCTGCCGGATCCGATCTGGACCTCGTCCACTTCTCCCGGCGACGGCGCTGACGCGCTCCACTTCATCGCCGTTCACCCGAAATTTGCGCAGAACCAGTTGGTCTACGTTTCCTATCCGAAGCACGGCGATCGCGGAATCACGCTGGCCGTGGCGCGCGGCCATCTGAGCGGCCAAAAGCTCACCGATGTGGAAGAAATCTTCGTTGCCGATGCCTGGGAAACCGGCGGCAATCTGGCCGGCAGAATCTTTTTCCATCCGGATGGCTCGCTCTTCGTAACCGTGGGCGACCGCGACCGCATCTGCTGCAACGGCACCGATGACAACAGCCTGCGCATGAAGGCGCAGAAACTGGATAACGACGCCGGCAAAACTTTGCGGCTGCGCGACGATGGCTCCATTCCACCAGACAATCCGTTTGTGGGCAAAACCGGCGTCCACGCCGAAATCTACAGTTACGGCCACCGCAACGGTTACGGTTTGGCCATCAATCCCGAGACGGGCGAACTGTGGCAAGCCGAAATCGGCCCCATGGGTGGAGACGAAATCAATATCCTCGCACCCGGCCACAACTACGGCTGGCCGCTGGTGTCGATGGGACGAAACTACACCGGCACGCTGGTTTCAGAGGAGCCATGGTTCCGCCGCGGTATGGACAACCCGCGTATGTTCTGGGTGCCCTCCATCAGCCCTTCGAGCATGATCTTCTATACCGGCGACAAGTTTCCGCAGTGGAAGAATAACCTCTTCGTAGGCGCGCTCACTACGCGCCAACTGATCCGCATCGCCTTCCACCAGCCCTCCCAGGCCGAGCGCCGCGAAGGCTTGCTCGTGCCGCTCGAGCAGCGCATCCGCGACGTGCAGCAAGGCCCTGACGGATACATTTATGTCGCGACCGAACAGGCCACCAGAGGCAATGAAGCCGATGGCGCCGTGCTGCGCATCGAGCCGGCGGAATAAGCGTTCAGCTATCAGCGCTCAGCCTTCAGCTAGCGGCCATCACTCCGGCAGCCGGAAAGCTACCACAGTCTCTTGTGCGGTGACCACCACGTATTGCTTTCCGTCCTTGCCTTGATATGTGATCGGATTCGCGTAAGCATTGGCCGGAAGCTTGGTTTCCCATAAGAGCTTGCCGGTTTTCGATTCATACGCGTGGAATCGCTGGTCGTCAGTCGCTCCAATGAACAGGAGGCCGCTCGCTGTTGCTACCGAGCCTCCAATGTTGTACGACCCAGTATTCATCACACCGATTTTCTCCAGCGATTCCACTCGCCCGAAAGGCACCCGCCACACCACCTCCGCCGTATTCACGTTGATCGCGAACAATTCGCCCCAGGGCGGCGATTGGCAGGGCCATCCGGTCGCCGGATTCGTCATCGCGCCCACATTCCGCCGCACGAACGGCATCTGGCTCGCATCGCCCGCGCCTGAAATCTTCCCCGTGGGCCGCTCCTTCGCCGGAACCTGCGCCACCATTTTCTGCACGGCGCCGCGGTCATGCGAGTTGATGAAGTAATATCCCAATTTCGGATCGTAGCTTCCGCCGCCCCAATTGAAACCTCCGTCCGGACCAGGAAACACTACGGTATCCGTCATCCGCACCGGCGCGAAGGGCCCGTCGTTCTGCGCGTTCTTGAAAAGGTCTTCGCAGTACTTCGCCTGCTCGGGAGTGAACCTGGTAATCTCATTGTGGTTCCAGGTCGCGCGCGCGAGCTGCGGCGGCTTTAATGGAAACGGCTGAGTGGGCGAATACCACTCGCCGGGCACATCGCCTTTCGGCACCGGCCGCTCCTCCATCCCGAAAATGGCTTTCCCGGTGCGGCGGTCCAGGATAAATATCAGGCCCGTTTTCCCGGCTTGAATCAGAGCCGGAATCTTTTGCCCGTCCTTCACCACATCGATCATTGTGGGCTGCGGCGGCAGATCAGTGTCCCAAAGATCGTGATGGACCGTTTGCAGGTACCACTTCATCTTGCCAGTCATCGCATCCACCGCCACCAACGAGTTTCCGAACAAATTCGCGCCAGGACGGTCCCCGCCGTAGCGATCGTCGCTCGGCCCGCCGATTGGCATGAGGAGAGTGCCGGTCTGCGTGTCCACGGAAAATGTGTTCCACACGTTAACGCCCGACCGGTTCTTCCACCCATCATTGAGCCAGGTATCGTGGCCAAACTCGCCGGGCTGCGGAACCGTATGAAAATCCCACGCCAACTTCCCCGTCCCCGCGTCCCATGCCCGAACGTCGCCGCGCCCGCCATACGATCCGTAATCCTGCAAGTGCGAGCCGGTGAACACCAGGTTCTTGTAAACCGCCGTAGCGCCGTTCAAGCCATAGGGCGCGTTCAGCAGTTCATCGGCCTTCATTCCGGGTTTCAGGTCCAGTTCGCCTTCTTTGGCGAAACCGGGCACCAATTTTCCCGTGCGCGCATTCACGGCAATCAGAAAACCATCCTCCGTGCCGAAGAAAATTGTCGGAGGGCTGTTGCGGTCGCCGGGCCAGTACGCAAGCCCGCGAGAAGTGCGCGCCGCGTGCTGGTGCTCGAATTTCCAAATCACCTTGCCCGTTTCCGGTTCCACGGCTACCAGAGTTTGATAGGGCGTGGCAAAGTACAGAATGTTGTTGATCATCAGCGGTGTATCGCTCGATGTCCGCTTGCTCCCGGTTTCCGAGGTGGGCCTGGTTTGGTAGGTCCACGCGACCACTAATTTCGAAACGTTGTTGGGATTGATCTGTTTCAACGGCGAGTAGCGCTGCGCTCCCGGATCGTGGCCGTAAGCCGTCCAGTCCGTCTGCGCGAGCGCCATCGGCGCAAGCAGCGCAATTGTCCACCAGAGCAGCGCTATTCGGATTTGCATCATTCCTCCCTCAGGCACGGCTTATTATATAGCGAGCAGGGAGGAACCAACGTGAGGAAGGCCGGATTCCGGCACGATTCCGCTGCTTCCGGAATCGTGCCGAATCTCCGGAACTAGGCTTTGCGACGGCCGCGGATCACCAGCACCGCGCCGGAAATCAAGGCCAGCGCATTCACCGCGGAACCGGCATCGATTTCAGGTACGGCGGTCACTGCTGAAAATGCCGCCCCCGTGACGCCCATCAACAACAACGCTACAGCAACTAGTGTCTTCAAAAGCACCTCCTGACTATCTCAGAATAAAGTAAGATTCATGTAAGTCAACCGCAGATTGGCCTAGTACTCTGTTGCTGTAATCCCGGGCTCCATCGAAGCCGTTACCGTAAGGGGGCGGTTTCTGCCAATAGTCAGTAACCATCTCTCGAGACGTTGCAATCCCACCAGCGCGAGCACAAACAAAATTCCTCCAAACACTGAAAAGACCAGCCCCCCGTACTTATGATGCAACGGTCCATCAACGTAAATGCGATCCACATACGCTCCCAAAATCGCGATCACCACAATCCGAGCCGCGTTCTTGATCAGCGCTATTGGCACTGTGAGCAGTATGAGCGCCGCTCTGCTCCAGCCGGATCGCAGATAAAGATATGCCGCAATCAGTGACACCATCAGCAGCGCCAGACTGGAATGGATGCCGCTGCATTCCGGTCCCACCTGGAAATCCAAGCCCGGAAGGGAAAATACCAAATCATGGCGGAAAACCGGCAGGCCGGTGAGGCGCAGCAGCCCGTAGCTCACGTCGGCCGACCCGTACTGAAGGCTCGAAGCTATACGATCCATCCATGCTGCCGGATACGGAACCATCAGAAAAAGACAGCACAGGGGATAGAAGGCGGCGCGGAAACTCTCCACGCCGAAACACAACAGAAACCCGCCCAGCACCGACAGTACGATCGCTGAGATTGTCAGGGGAAGAGAACGGGACCGGAAGACCACCCCCATAAGTGCGGCGAGTGCTAGAAGAATCGCGGTCAGCAGGTTGTAACGGGCGTGGCGAAAAATCGCCCTCCGATCCCAGAAGATCAGGAATGCAGCCAAAAATGGCGCAACGAGAACTTGCAGATACCGGTCATCATGGGCGGCCAGATGGAATGCGGATACGAGACTCGGCCAGAACAGAAGCAGGTCAGAGAACAGGAGGGCACAGAGGACTAGATATCGCTTCGGCACACTTTCCCCCGGCACCCTCCTTTCCAATTTGTCCTAGCTTCGAACCATCCGCCGCCGGCGGAGGAAGAAAACCAGACCCGCAACAGCGAACAAATCGGCGCCCAGGATAGCCACTGAAGAAGGCTCCGGCATGTTGCTCACCGTGATGAATTCCTGCGGTGGCGGCGGGCAAGAACCATTGCAGCCCCATGGGCCTCCATGGCTGGCGACGGTATCCGGAGCATCATAAGTGTATATCGTTACCGTGGCGCCGTTGAGGGCGGCCCCACCCTGCGAAAGGACAGTGTTCGCGGCACTCAAAAGATCGGCTTGAGCCACTGCGAAGTCGCTCCCGGCGCCGGTCCCCAAAGGTGAGAGAGTTCCGAACGCGCCCGCATCACTCGGGTTGCCGTTGCCGTAAGGGTCAAACAAGCCCCACAAAGCATAACTGTAGATGGCGGCATTGCCTGATGGGCCGGACGAGTTATAAGCAGTGAGGATGTCTTCAGTCAACAATGCCGCAGTCTCATAAGCCTGTTGCTGGCTCAACGCCGGCAGGCCGGTCACGGTGGCGCCGCTCCATTTCAGATAACCGCCATTCGAGATTGTGTAGGAACTTGGCGACATCGTAGTGACATAGGCGTCCCATTCTTCTGGAACATAGCTGTCATCCGCAAAGTCATCGCAGATGACATTTGTGCCGACGCTACTCCCTCCGATGTCAGCCAAATACGGACTTGTTAGGATACCGCCGGTGCCTGGTATCGAGTAACCCTGCAGGCCCAGCTTCCCCTGGATGCCATCAAGGTAGAAAGTAGTGTCGGGCGGCTGTGCAAAACCAATCGCGGCAGTTACCGAGAATGCCAAACCCAACCACACGCGGCTTACCAACCCTCTGCGGATTGCCTCTCTCATTATTTGTCTTCCTCCGTTTAGACCCGCTTGGACTTCGCGACATAAAAACTGCCGACTGTGGCGAGCCGAAACTGTCCTGCAAGCCGCCCGCCAATTCATAACCCTCTAAATACAAGGTTCTTATCACCACGAGAGGCGTGGGCAATCGGGAATAAGACCTAATTCTTGGGGTGTTTTCTGAAAGCCGAATCTTCTATCTCACCCCCACATAAGTACTGGTAGTTCCAAATTCTTATGTACTTGGCTCTCCGGTAACCGCCTGTTACAATCTGTTCGGTTGTCTCGCGCTGATAATGTCATATCGCTCTATCGCGGCCATATGCGCCGCCATCACTCTGGTTGGCTGTTCTTCCGGCCCAGCTAAGTACCTCAAAAGCGGAGCACGGTATTTCGCCAGCGGCAAGTACCAAGAAGCCGTAATCCAGTTCCGCAACGCCACTCAGGCCGATCCTCGATCCGCCGAAGCCCACTATCAGTTGGCTCGCGCCTATCTCGCCCTGAGCCAGTCAGATGCCGCGTATGGCGAACTAAAGGATGCGATCGACCTTAATCCAGCAAACCTGGAGGCGCAACTACAGCTTGCCCGTCTGATGCTCGACCGCCGTCAATACGATCAGGCTCGCGCCATCGCTCAAAGTGTCCTCAAATCCGGGCCGAAAAATTCCCGCGCTCACGCCCTGCTGGCCGAGATAGACACCGCTAAAGGCGACACAGCCGCCGCCGCGCAGGAATTGGAAAAAGTGGTTCAACTCGATCCGCAGCGCATCGAGAATTACGGCGCCCTGGGCGCAGTTTACCGCGCCGCCGGGCGGCTCTCCGATGCCGAGGCTGCCTACCGGCGGGCCATTGAGATCAACCCCAACTCGGTTCCCGCGCACATCGCGTTGGGCGAGTTCTATCTATCCCAAGGAAACGTCGCCGCGGCGGAAGCGGAGATTCGCACGGCCACAAACCTCGACGCCCATGCCGTGCAGCCACGCTTGTTTCTCGCCCGTGTCTTCCTACTGACCGGCCGCCCTGGCGAGGCCGAGAAACAATACGCCGCCTTGAAAACTTCGGCCCCGAACGACCCTGAAGCGTATCGCGCCCTGGGCATGTTTTACGTTTCCAGCGGCCAAAAGGAGAAAGCCGCCGCCGAGTTGCGCTCCGTTTTATCCAACAATCCGAACGACAGCGTGGTCCGCACGGCTCTCATCGATACCCTGATCGATCTCAATCGCATCCAGGAAGCCGCCAGCGTCGCCCAAACCGCCAATCCGGATGATCCCGCCGAATGGCTTGCCACCGGCCGCCTCTTGATTGCCGAAGCAAAATATGATGCCGCCGAAGCGGCGCTCGAAAAAGCCGTAAACGCCGGGCCAAAAAACGCCGAGCCATATTATTTCCTGGGTGTCGCGCAGAAGTTTGCCGGGCGAACCGATGCTGCCCGGTCTTCGTTCAACCACGCGCTCGAATTGTCTCCGAAAATGGCGCAGGCGAAAGCTGCTCTGGCCAATCTGGATGTCGAAGCAGAGCGTAATGACGGAGCCCAGCACAATGACGAAGCGCTGCATCTGGCCGAAGAAGCGCTCGCGGCGAATCCGAATTCAGCCCAAGCCAATGTGGCTCGCGCCCGCGCGCTGCTCGCCAAAGGAGACTCACGACGAGCGGAGCCGCTGCTCGAAGCCGCTCTCAAAAAGACCCCCGATTCTCCAGTGGCGCTGGCTACACTCGTCAAGGTTTCTGTAGCAGAAGGCAAAACCGCGGCCGTTGCGCAGCGTATTTCCAGTCTCGTCCAGCAGAATCCCCGCAATGCCGGGCTGCACTTTCTTCTGGCCATTTGCTATTTCAATTTGCACCAGCTCGATCAAGCCGAAGCCAGCATCCGCCAGGCGATCGCCTTGGATCCCAAAACACCGGATGCCTATACGGTTCTCGCCAACATCCACTTTGCCCGGAACGCTCCCGAAGCAGCCAAACAAGACCTGCGCAACGCTATCGCCGCCCATCCGCGCACCCTTTCTAATTACATGGCTTTAGTTCGCCAGTACGAAAAAGAAAACAATTGGGAGGAAGCCAAGAAAGTCTGCGAACGAGCCCACGATATCGATCCAAACGCGCCCGTGGTGGCCGACGAACTGGCTTTCCTCTATCTGGAACACGGCGGCGATGTCAATCTCGGCTTGTCGCTTGCCCAAGCCGCCAAACAAACCCTTCCCGATTCCCCGATGACTGAGGACACGCTCGGATGGGCCTATTACACGTTCGGCTCCCCCGACCTCGCTATCAGAGAACTTACTGAAGCCGCCCGAAAAGTACCAAATAACCCCATTTACCGCTACCACCTGGGCATGGCTTATCTGGCCACTCACCACGCCAAGCTCGGCCGCCAAAACCTGGAAGCCGCGCTGCAAAAAGACCCGAATTTCCTTTACGCCGCCAGCGCTCGCCAGGCTCTCACCAACTCCAGAAACAACTAGCCGCTCCTGGCTCCTTGCTCCTGAGCTTTTTGCTCCGGCTCCTGGCTTCTATCTCCGTGATATCCTGTTAATCCTTGCGACCCATGGGAACCGCCAAGCCTCTGCCGCGCATCTGCATTGCCCTCGGTTTACCGGACGTTGCGACACTTCTCGATCATGCCCGCAGGGAAGCCGGCGCGGGAGAAACATTTCTGGAGTTTCGCCTCGATTTTCTGAATAATCCCTGCGTCGGAGCGGAAGCCATCGCGGAATTTCTGGACCAGTTTCCGGATTGCCTCGTGCTCGCCACCTGCCGCCGCCACCAGAACCACGGCAGATTCAACGGCAGCATTGAACAGCAGTTCGCCATTCTGGATGAGGCAGTGCGCTACGGGGCCTCGGCCATCGACGTCGAAATCGAAACCGCCGAAATGGCGCCGGCCCGCCTGCGGCAGTTTCATGGCAAGGCCCAGGTAATCGTCTCTTACCATAATTTCGAAGCCACCCCGCCGATGGAATCTGTGGTGAACCGCATGCTCCGCGTTCCCGCCGATGCCTATAAGATCGTCACCACCGCGCGCAAGCCTTCCGACAATGTGCGCGTGCTGGCCGCGGCCAAATCGCTCCCGCGCCAGCGCATGGTGGTGTTGGCCATGGGAGAATTGGGATTCCCCACGCGCGTCCTCTCGCCGGTGTTTGGCGGCATTTTCAGTTATGCGGCTCCGCTGTATGCCGAAGGCACCGCCGCCGGGCAGGTGAGCGCCAAATACCTCCGTCACCTTTACCGCGTCGAGAAGCTCACCAAAGCCGCCAAAATTTACGGCGTCATCGCCGACCCCGTCCGCCACTCCATCTCTCCGGCCGTTCACAACCGTGCCTTCCAGGCGCGCCGCATCGATTCCGTCTACCTTCCTTTCCTGGTCTCTCCGGCCCACTTGCGCGATTTCTTTTCGATGGCCGAAAAACTGCCGCTCACCGGATTCAGCGTCACTCTCCCCCACAAACAAAAAATCATCCGCTATCTGGATGCAGTGGACCCCTTGGCGCGCCGCATCGGCGCAGTCAACACCGTCTGGCGGAAGGGCGGCAAATGGCGCGGCACCAACACCGACGCCGTGGGCGTAATGGAGCCGCTGGGACACATGATCCGCGTCGCTAATTCCTCCGTACTCATCGTGGGAAACGGAGGCGCGGCCCGCAGCGCGGCCTGCGCGCTTTCCGATGCCGGCGCTAAAATTTCTATTGTGGGCCGCAATGCCGATCGCGTCCGCGCGCTAGCCAAGGCCTGCAGCGGCGAGCCGCTGCTGCGGGAGCAGTTGCCGGGCCGGCGTTTCGACGCGCTGGTTCACGCTACTCCCCTGGGCATGTACCCCAACGTCCACGAATGCTTTTTCAACGGCTCGATTCCCGCCGATGTCGTTTTCGATATGGTCTACAACCCGCTCGAAACCGAGTTGATCAAGCGCGCCCGCGCCGACAACAAGCGAGTCGTGCCGGGCCTCGAAATGTTCATCGAGCAGGCCGTGCGGCAGTTCGAAATCTGGACCGGTGAGGCGGCGCCCCGCGCAGCCATGCTCAAAGCCGCCTGCGAAGCTTTGGAAAGTAAGAACGAGGCGCAAAAGAACGAAGTCCCAAAGAACGGCTCTCCCAAAAATGGAGTTCTGGTGCGATGAAGCTCTCCCGTAGGGAAATGGCTTGCGTCGCATTGGCCGCCCTATCCGGCCGGGCGCAAGTGCCTTCCACGCCGGCTCCGCTCACCCCCGAAGCGGAACTCGAAGCGGCAAAAGCGCAACTCCAGCAGACGATCCAAGTCCTTTCCCGATTCGACCTTCCCATGGCCACCGAGCCCGCTTTCGAATTTCAGGCCTGATTTTGGAATGGCCGAGTTTTCTCACGACCTGTTTTTCGCCACCATCCCGGAACTGAACCGCCTGCTGGTGGTCCGGCAGATCTCGGCGGTCGAGCTGGCGCGGGCCTTCGCCCGCCGTCTGGAAGCGCTTGGGCCGCGCTACAACGCCCTCGCTCTGCTCTTGCAGCCGGAGGCCATCCACGCCGCCAAAGCCGTGAATAGCGAGCTGAAACGGGGACGCACCCGCGGTCCGCTCCAAGGCATCCCATATGGTGTCAAGGACCTGTTGAGCTACGCCGGTCAGCCCACCACCTGGGGAGCCAAGCCCTACGCCGCGCAGGTATTCGACTATAACGCCGCAGTCATCGACAAGCTCAAGGGCGTCGGCGCGGTGCTTATCGGCAAGCTTTCCACAGTGGAATTGGCCGGCGGCGGCGGTTACCGCTACGCGACCGCTTCCCTGCAAGGCCCCGGTCTGAACCCCTGGGACACCAGCCGCTGGTCGGGCGGATCCTCGAGCGGCCCCGCTGCGGCAGTGGCCGCCGGCCTGGTGCCTTTTGCCATCGGCTCGGAGACTTCGGGATCCATCGTCACCCCGGCCTCTTACTGCGGCGTAACCGCGCTCCGGCCCACTTACGGCCTGGTAAGCCGCTTCGGCGCTATGCCGCTTTCTTGGACTCTCGACAAGCTTGGCCCTTTCGCCCGCAGCGCCGAAGATTGCGGCCTCATCCTCGAGGTCATCGCCGGCAAGGATCGCCGCGATTCCGGCTCCGCGCGCAAGAGCTTCTACTACACGCCCCAATATGCGCGTGCCCTGGCGGAACTGCGCGCCGGCTACGCTCCAGTCGATTTTGCCGAATGGGCCGACCCCGCCACCCGACCGGCTTTTGAAGCAGCCCTAACCGCGTTGAAGGCGACCGGACTCCAGCTCGTCCCAACGAAGCTCCCTGACTTTCCCTACGGTCCCGTCATTTCCGCTGTGATCGGCGCCGAAGAGGCCTCCGTCTTCGAAACTCTGATTCGTAGCGGCCAGGTTGATCAGCTCTCCGATCCCGAACAGATTGCCGGGTTGAAGGCGAACCTGGATATTCCAGCCCTCGCCTATCTGAAAGCCATGCGCATCCGCCGGCTCATTCAAGACGAGTTCCGCCAAGTATTCGCCAATGTGGATGTGCTCGTCGCGCCCGGCCGCCTGACCGTGGCGACCCCTGTCGCGCAGTCGCTCGATATCGAAACGCAGCCGTCCCCGCCACCTCAGGACCCCGGTATGACCCGGATCATTCCAGCCGGCAACCTCGCGGGACTTCCCGCGCTGGTATTGCCGTGCGGCTTTGCAAATGGCCTGCCGGTTGCACTGCAGGTTGTCGGCCCCGCCTTTTCGGAAAATGAGCTGCTCGCCGTCGGGCGCGCCTTCCAGGAACGCACCGATTGGCACCGCCGCCGCCCTCCGCAAACGTGAGGCGCCTTGTGCCTTGACCGAGGCGCGCTTCGCTCAATGGTTGGCCGGGAAAGGCGCAAGGGCCGGCTTGGCTCCGGCGGGCAGCGAGGTTCGCGCGGTATTCATTACGGCCGAGAGGAACGTATAGTAGCCTTCGAGACTGGCTGCTTCGACCACGCCGGCTTCGCCGAATTTGGCGAGCGCGCGGGCGTACGTGGGGTCGCTGATGCTTTTGTTGTGGAGCAGCTCGGTGCAGAAATCGTAGAGGGCTTCTTCGTCTTCCGCCATGCGTTCGGGGCGGCGGCCTTCGGCGATGGCGTCAATGATGGCCGGGTTGAGCTTCGCCTCGTCGGCCAGCCGTCTGTGAGCGTTCCACTCGTAGTTGTTAGTCCAATCCCGCGCGGCAATCAGGATGGCCATTTCGGTGAGCTTGCGGCTGAGGGCGCTGTTATTCAGGTTGTGCAGGCGCATCTCGAGGGCGGGGATGACGTAGTCGGGATCGCGCAACAATACGGCGAATGGGCCGGCGGTGAGGTCGGTCTTGCGGACTTGTTTGTATTCGGTGACGGTCTTCTTTTGAATGTCGGTCATCTTTTCCGGAGGTATCGGCGACAAGCGTTCCTGCGCGTAGACGGCTGCGGGAACGAGAAAGCCAAAAATCAGAAATGCCGGAAGTGCTTTGCTCATTGAATTCTCCTTCGTAGCAAATACGCTACTCTCTGGTTGGATTGGGGGGCGCTTCGATCTTGACTACAGGCGGCGGGGCCGGAGGTCCGTTCAATGGGTTCAGACGGCCGCCGAGTTTGAAGCTCCAGACGAGATCGCCGCGCGCTTCGCGCAAACCGTCGCGGCTGCCGCCGGCGGCGATGGCCACATACTGCTCGCCATCGATCTCGTAAGTGGCAGCGGGGGCGTCGGCTCCGAAGCCGGTTTGAAAGCGCCACAATTCTTCGCCGGTTTTGGAATCGAACGCGCGGAAAAAGCCATCGCTGCCGCCGTGAAACAGCAGGCCGCCGGCGGTGGCCAGGATGCCGCTGCCGAAGCCGGCCAGGTAAGGCACTTCTTTCTGCCACACGCGCCGGTTGGTGCGTGAATCGAGCGCGGTGATCAG
>DATBID010000637.1:0-13425 GCA_036557125.1 Bryobacteraceae bacterium
CAGGCGGATACGACTTGCGTATCGACCTTGCCCGGAGTGCCTTGCGGAGTCACATCAACCCAAGTCCAGACCGAGCCATCCACGTGCTCGTGCAAAGCAGCCGTAGGAAAATCCGGCGTGGGCAGGTTCACAAAACACGAAAGATCTTCCGTCGCCGCGGGTTGCGCGGGTTGCTTCGTTTGCGCGGGTTGCTTCGTTTGCTGCGCCCACGCGCCCAGAGAAAAAAGACAAGCGGCCGCAGTCAGTGCCGCACTGCGCATATTGTCACCTCCAACCAGAAATGTGGAATTCTTTCGTCTCCGATAGTGACAAAGGCGAAACGTGCGGTCAATACAGCGTTTTGGGGAGGAATGGTATGAAATGCACCGTTAGAAATCATCGGCATTCCTCTGCGGCTCTGTATGGTTCTTTAGAACGCACGTTCGCCTATACGAAGCCTATTCGCGGCCAGGCTTTTGCCGTTTAATTCGGCGGTAGATGTTATAATTTCGAGAGATAAGGGCGGGGTCGTCCACAAAGTACCTGTAGGCCGCCAGGCTGGAACGAATTGGGTAATCGTACGAACATGCCGTTTGAGTTGGGCGTGTTCTCCGTGTATGCGGGAGCGCTGGCTTTCGCGCTGGCCGTGGTGCTCACCGGCCTCGGCGCTGCCGCTCTATACCGCGCCTGGAAGAGATCGCGTGTTTCTCCTGACGAACTGGAACGTCGTCGCCGCGCAACCCTGGTGTCGGGCGGCAAAATGGGAGACGCCACCGTCCTCGAAATGCGGGACGATTTCGTCCTATATTCTTACGCCGTCCGGGGCGTCGCTTACACGGCCTCGCAGGACCTGTCCAGTTTAAAGCACCTGCTGCCGCAAGATTTGGAAGCGGCCATCGGGCCGGTGCTGGTGAAGTACGATGGACGCAACCCAGCTAACTCCATCATTCTGGCTGAAGACTGGTGCGGCCTGCGCGGCTCGCCCGCGCGCGCAAAACCGCACCGTAACCGCCAGTTAACCCCGAGCGAATAACCTCTGGCAGCCGGTGTTCTGGTCAAAACTGGAATCGCGCTATAAGTTGCCCCGAGCGTGGAGCGCTGAACACGGTGCCCGTATTGATGTACCCCCAGCCCGCGGTGGTTTGCCCCAGATTGTTCCGGCTCTGGGTTGACAGCGGAGTGGTGCTCGTGGGGGCGGCCGTACTCCCGCTAGCGCCATTAGGGTTGTTCATCTCTGTGCGGTTGAAGATATTGGTGAACTCGGCGCGTATCTGGAGGTTCATCCTCTCTTTGATCCGGAAATTTCGGGCGAGACTCATGTTCTCCACGGGCCGCCGCTGAAAGCGGAAATCGCTGTAATACGCCGCCGCTGTCCCCCACTGCCCCGGCAGCGGATTCGACCACGCCGCGGGATTCAGAACGAACGTTGTCTTGGGGTCGAAGCAGTGGCAATTCAGGTTTTCGGTGAACAGCGACACGCCCGGGACACGGTTGAACAGGGTGCTCTGGAAGTAGTAAGTGGCCAGGGCGTTTGTCGAGGTCGGAGACGGAATCGGCGTGCCGCTGGTATATCGCAACAGTGTTCCGATTTGCCAGTCACGGGCGATCCACGAAAGCGCCTTGTTGCCGGTAAACCTATTACCTGCCGGAAGCCTCGGCGTGGTGTAACTGCCCGAGAACACAAATTGAAATGGCTGGTCGAACAGAGATAGGTCTTTCTGATTCCGCCGGTTGAACACATCATTGAGGACCACTCCATCACCGCGCCCGAAATCGTCTTCCACACCCTCGGTCAGTTGTTTCGACCAGGTGAAATTCGCGCCGAATTCCAGGCCGTGGCTGAACCGCTTGGTCGCTTTGGTCTGCAGTGCCTCATACCAGGTGTCGCCATCCGGGACCCAGTGCCAGTTACTGATATTGCCGTACTGCGGAAATGGCCGTAACGCCTGCGCCACAGTCGCCGATAACGGAAAGCCGGGGTAAGGCACGTTTCCAAATCCTCTCGAGATTGCCAGTGCCGAACTGATCGGCGACGACAGCAGCGTGCGGTCCGCCGCGCTGTTGATATTCAAACCGTTCGCCGCCAGGACCTGTGGCGTCACGCAATTGGGACAAATCATCCCGCCAGCATTCCACCACGCTCCGCGGTTGCCCACATAGGTTGCCTCTACCAACAGATTTGGAGCGAGTTCCCTCTGCAGCCCCACACTCCACTGAAGCTGCCGCGCGGGACGACCGGCGTTCTGGTCCATCTCTTGCGGCGCAGATCCCAAAACTCCAGGGAACAGGTACTGACCTGGATCAAAATTCGGGAACGTCAGCTTGTAAGGCATCCCGTTCGCCATCGTAAATGCGGGATAGCCATAGGAAGCCGTCTGGTAGAGATACTCGGATCCGGCTGAAAACCCTAGGTTGTTGTCGTCTGTCTTGAAGTAAGAGACACCCGTCCCCACGCGCAGGACCGTCTTTGAAGTAATCTGGTACGCCATCCCCAGCCGCGGACCGAACGCGAATGGGTAGTTATGCGCGAACGCGCAATTGCAGCGGCCTCCGCCGTATCCCTCGTAGATAATCGCTCCTAACCGGTCTCCCGCGTTCGGATTCGGCGTCGATTGCGAGAAGATCCCATAGTAACCGTGACCGTCTTTTAAGTAACTGGAGAAGTCATAGCGCAGACCGTATTCCAGCGTAAACTTGCGATTCACTTTCCAGGAGTCCTGCGCGAACCACGAAATCGAATGAGCGCCCATGTGCGTCACCGCCGGCACCGCATCGAACCCGCTATCCACCGCGCCCAGCAGGAAACTGGCATAGCTGAATCCGACCGTCGCAGGCAAGCTTACTCCATTCAATGAAGGAAGGCCGGTATCGGCCGGAGCGTAATTGAACCACCCCATCGAATAAGTTTCATTGAACATCTGGTAGCCATCGACCATCATTTCTCCGCCGAACTTGTAGGTGTGATTGTTATGCACCCAGGTCAGGCTGGTATTGGCCGTCGGTTTGCGATAGGTCAGATGGATCTGGTTTCCTGGACCGGTGGTGTAACTGAGCCCTCCTCCATTGGCTTCAAATAAAGTGGGGGCGCCACCCACGACGGCCCCGAGCACCGGAAACAGAGTCGAGTTCGTTCCCGTCAACCCAAGCTGCGTGACGGGATTGAACCGCTCGCTATGATCGTTGATGCGCGTGTCCACCAGCCCAACTCCGAAGTGCAGCAACACCGTCGGGCTTAAGGTCTCGTCGAAGTTCAACCGGATGGTGTTCGAATTTACCAGCCGGGGCTGGCTGCTCTGCGCGGGGGGTGGAATCGCGCCAGCATTGGGATTGTTCTGGCGATTCAGCGACCAGAAGCCGGAAAGCTTCGATCTGGAACTGATCTGGTAGTCCATCTTCGTCGAAGGCACGAGGGTGTACTTGGGATTGGCGTAAGTGGGCAGCAAGTTGTTGATCAGCCCGGTGCCGGTCGGCAGAGGAATGTAGTTCTGAATCTTCAGCGCTACGGGATCGAGTTGTGACTGTGGAATGGCGTTGTTCGGGAACGGATTACGGTAAGTGACTCCATTCACCACGAAATTGCTCGAAGGGTCATAAATGGTGTTTTCATAGAGCGGCCGGCCAAGTCCATCCGTTCCCACATTTCGATTGGTCAACGCCTGCTGAAAATTACCTTGGCGATATTGCAGAGTGGGAACAGTACCCGAAATATTGTTCGTGATAATGGTTTCGCCGAAATGCTCGAAATTGAAAAAAAAGAACAACTTGTCGTGGCCGTTGTAAATCTTCGGTAGAACCACCGGCCCGCCCAGGTTAAAGCCCCAATCATTCCGGCGTTGGCGTGGGCGCAGCAGCCCGCCTTCGCCATTACTGGTGAACGGCGTGCCCGCGTTCAGCGCCTCATTGACGAAATACTCGTACGCTCCGCCGTGAAACTGATTCGTGCCCGATCGCATCGTGATATTGAACAGTCCGCCGCCCGCCTGCCCGAACTCCGCCGCGTAATTGCTGGTCTGGATCGCGAACTCCTGGATAGCGTCCACGCTCCCCTGCGTTTGCGACTGCGCCGAATACCACCCGTTGGTTGCATCCTGCCCGTCGATGCGCATGGCCTGCGTGTTTGCCGGCATGCCGTTGATTCGGATATCGACGTCGGGATTGTAACTCGTGCCCGGCAGCATCTGAATCACCGCGTAGGGATTGCGCAAACCAGAGGAACCCGCCGCCGAGCCAATTCCGAGTACAGGCAGATTGTTCATGGTGTTCGTATCCACGGTATGGCTCAATTCGCCGCTTTCCGCCTTCAGCAGCGGCGCGGCCTCGGTAACCGTCACCGACTCGGTATTCGCGCCGACTTCCAGCACCACATCCACACGGTACGTCTGCGCCACTTCGACCAAAATATTTTGCCGCACGAACTTCTTGAATCCCGGCACCGTCACCGATAACTCATACTGGCCGACCGGCAGTTGCGCCAGTGTGTAATTGCCTGTCGCGGAA
This sequence comes from Bryobacteraceae bacterium, assembly GCA_036557125.1. GTDB lineage: Bacteria > Acidobacteriota > Terriglobia > Bryobacterales > Bryobacteraceae > PSRJ01. The sequence continues at coordinate 4,477 of DATBID010000637.1, forward strand.
GAGCCCGCCTGATAGACCGCTCCGTTTTCCACGTTGCGGATTTCCACCGCAGCGCCTGCAACCACCGCGCCGCCCGGATCAGTCACTGTGCCGGTAATGGTTCCGCGATCACTCTGTGCAAATGCCGCGGCCGCGCACACGAGCAGAGACACTCCAAATTTGACTAGCCTCACCATATTCTCCTGTCAGCAAAACTGGGGAGCGACTTTATAACAGACTCAAATGCCCGTCAAGGGGGGAGGCTCAAATGGGCTATACGGCGTCGACTGCGCCGATCGCAAGAATTACAATGACAGCGTGATAAACCGCCATTCCAACCGCAGAAAATTTGTAACCCTGGCAGGAGCCGGTATGGCCGGCATTGCCGGCGGCCCTTGGATCGATTCGGCATCTGCCGCCGAAGCGCCGCGGGAAGCCGATCTCGCCGTATTCAACGCTAAGGTCTACACGGTCGATTCCAACCTGCCGAAAGCGGAGGCGTTCGCAGTCAAGGCCGGACGATTCACCGCGATCGGAACTACCGCCGAAATCAAAGGTCTGATCGGCAAGGCCACGCAGACGTTCGATGCCAAACAGATGGCCATCGTGCCTGGTTTTATCGATTGCCACAATCATGCTCCCGGCAACACGCTGTTATACGACGTGATTGTGGGCAATCCCTACGTCGTAGAGTTCGTTACCATCGCCGCGATCATCGACAAACTCCGCGCCAAGGCTCGGGAGACGCCGCCCGGCTACTGGGTGGAAGGCTATTTCTTCGATGACACCAAAGTGAAGGACAACCGCCAGTTGAATGTGCACGATCTCGATCAGGTGTCAAAAGACCTGCCTGTCGTAGTGCACCATCGCGGCGGCCATACCTCCTACTACAACAGCAAGGCGCTCGAGATGGCGGACGTGAACCAGAACACGCCCAATCCGCGCGGCGGCACCTTCGACCGCGACGCCAACGGCGACTTGAACGGGCGCGTTACCGATCGCGCGCGCGCCGTGTTCGATCGCGTCGGCAAGCGGCCCACGTTCACTGAAGAGCAGCGAATGCAGCGCGACCGGGATGGCCTCGCGTATATCTCCAAGCAGTTCGTCCGCTATGGCGTAACCAGCGTCCACCACGAAGGCGGGAACCTGGAGGCCCTGCAGCAGGTGCGCGCGCGCGGCGAGCTCCTTCACCGTGTGAGCTACGAATCGAGCGGCAAAGTTCTGGAGGCCATGATTTCCGGCGGCATCATGACCGGGTTCGGCGACGAGTGGATTCGCTTCGGCGCCACTTCCGAGCACACAGTCGATGGCTCGTTCTCCGAGCGCACCATGGCGCTCAGCATTCCTTATCCCGGCGTCACGCCACCATACAAGGGCAACGTCACAGAGACCCAGGACGATCTCAACGCATGGGTCGAACGGGTCCATCGCGCGGGCATTCAGGTCAACTGCCACGCCAACGGTGATGTCGCTATCGACATGATGCTCACCGCCGTGGAACGCGCGCAGCGGCTGTTTCCCCGAACCGATGCCCGCCCCAAGATTACTCATTGCACACTGATCAACAATAATCTGTTGCGGCGGATCAAGGCCGTGGGCGCGGTTCCCGCAGCCTTCACGTCATATGCCTATTACAACTCCGATAAGTTCGGCTTCTACGGCGAAGACCTCATGAAGCGGTGCATGGCCTATCGCAGCTTTCTGGATGCCGGAATTCCGGTAGCGGCCGGCTCGGACTTCAGCCCGGGGCCGTTCGACCCGCGAATGGCAATTCAGGGAATGGTGACTCGCACCGGCTGGGACGGCAAGACCTGGGGAGCGAACCAACGGATCAGTATCGAGGAAGCCCTGCGCGTGAACACCTTAAACGGCGCTTACAATTCTCATGAAGAAGCCAGCAAGGGATCGATCACACCGGGCAAGCTCGCCGACTTTGTCGTCCTCTCCGAAGATCTATTCACCGTTGATAAAGAGAAGATCAAAGATATCGAGATCGTCCGAACCGCGGTCGGGGGATTGACCGTCTACAAGGCTTGATTTCCGGCCGTCAGAACGTCAACCGCGTTTGCAGTTCGATACGCCGGTTGTTCGCAACGGAGCCGGCCTGTCCCGGACCGCCAATGAAGCCGCCACCGCCGAAGCCGGTGTTGACGGTGGTGGGTTGGCCGAACAGCGTCGAGGCCAGATCGCTCTGATAACCACCCGGATTGAAGTGGTTCAGGATGTTGGTGGCTTGGACGCCGACCGTTAAGTTGAAGCGATGATCAGTGGTTTCATTGCCGCCGAATCCGCCGCGGCCTCCGCGAAATCCACCGCCGCCTCCACGGCCTCCGCCGCCTCCTCCGAAACCGCCGCCTGGAGGGCCATTAAATCCGCCCGGCCCGCCCTGACCACCCCTGCCATTCGCGCGGTTCCCCCGTACGCTCCGGCCGAATCCGAAAACTCGGTAAACACGCATGTTGATCGAGAACATCCCCGCCATCGTCAGATAGTTCCGAGGAACGAGGTTGGCCAGATTCGCGGGATTCACGTTGGTGATGAAGTTGCCGTACTGTGTACACTTCACAGTGCCGGTGCAAGTTGCTCCCGCCGGCGCAAATGCCGCGCGAGCGTTAAATTCCGTATCGCCGAAGATATCCTGCCCCAGCAGCACGTCATACGGCGCACCCGAGCGAATCGTGATAAACGGAGCGAAATGCAGCCCGAACGGGCCAAGCGCGGAGCCTACGATTTGCACGTTATTCCGCCGGTCCAGGTTCGAGCGGCCATAGTCGAGCATGAAGTCGTATGGGTCTGTAGGTATGGTCGGCAGATCTTTGACAAAGTTCAAACTGTAGTTCACGAACATGGAAACAGTCCGGCTGAACTGGGTGTTCAGGTTGAACATCACCATGTGCTGCGTCAGAAATCCGCCCGATTGGTACTCGAACAGATCGCCCGCCGCATACCCGTACGGGTACACTCCGTTAGTTGGTCCTTTGGGCTGTTGGGGATTGTATGTGCCCGGCAGCGGCGTATTGATGGGCACCTGCTGCAGCAGGTGGTTGCTGCGCGTGTATGTGTAGTTGACCGATAGCACCGTGCGACGCGGCAGTTGCCGCTCGATGCCGATCGCGGCCTGGTTATCCGATTCCGCCTTTAACTTCGGGTCCACAAACCAGGTATTATTCTGGCCTGTACCAAGCTGCTGCACTGCGGCGGCGCCCTCGTATAAGACGCCGTTGTTTACAGTCAACATGGGCACCTGCTGTCCCGCAATCAGCGCGGTCAGCGGGTAGTTAAAGGTGGGATTGTAGACCGTGTATTGCAGTTGCCTCAGCCCGTTGTTCAGGAAGGCTCTTTCGAAAGGAACAAAGTTGAGACGATCGTAGAAGATTCCGACGCCGGCGCGGATCACGGTCTTTTGCCGGCCGTTGCGCGGATTGCCCGGCGCCCAGGCAATTCCCAGGCGCGGCGCCACATCGCTATGGTCGCTCATCAGGTTCTGCCATTCGTAGCGCAATCCCATGCTCACGGTCAGATTGGGCCGCATGCGCCAGTCATCCTGAATGAACGGCCCGACGTCCCAGCGCACCATACTGACGTACGGCTCGCCGGTCTGAATCAGAAACTGGCTCGGCCCGCCACCCAACTGCTGAATCTGCGCGCTCGATAGTCCCGCGGCCTGCAATTGCAGATAGCGCTGATATTGTTCCAGAGAGGTTAACGCGGCCAAGTCGCCGGTAGGCTGATAGCCGGCATCCAGCACAGGCTCGTTGCCACCGGTGAACAGGAACTGGCCGTTGAAACCCTGCGGGCTGTTATTCAAATCGCTATTGCGGCGGAAGCGGCCTCCAAAGCGAATGGTGTGCGTGCCCCTGGTTATCGAAGTATAGTTCTGCAGTTCGTAGTGGTGGGTCAGACTGTACGAGTTCCCCAAGCCATTGCCGCCGGTAATGAATTCGCTAGCCACGTTCAGTTCCGGAATCAGATTGCCGGGGTTCGCGTTCGAGTTGCGCGTGAACTGGAAGCGGGTCTCATTCACCATAGTGGGGCTGAGCACGGCGGTCTCGGTGGCAGTCAGGTTCTGCCCATTGCTAAGCGTGGCATAGGCAAGTTGGGATCCGGCGTAGCCGGGCGGCAGATTGAATCCCCCCAAACCATTGTTCTGCTGGTGGTTCCAGCGTTCTTCGAAGCGTACGGTCAGGGTGTTGTTCGTGCTGATCTGGTAATCGACGCGCGGCGCGATAAACGTGTTCGCCAGGGGAACGATAGTGGCCGTATCCACGGGAGTTAACGCCTGAATCGTAGGATTCCAATATTGCGCTACCGACACCGCATTGTTCTGAATATTTCTGCGGTTGAAATCGATAAAGAAGGAGGCCTTCTTGCCCAGTGGGCCGCCCACGTTAGCGCCTATCTGCCGGTTAAAAAAGGTCGGCTTATTGTTTGCGAAAGGATTGCGGGAATTGAACGCGGATTCGCCATCCTCATAGCGAACATTACCGCGCAGCTTATCGGTGCCGGGCTTGGTGAGAATTTCAATCCGGCCGAAGCCAAGGCGGTCGTATTCGGCGGAAAAGGGATTCTGATTGATGCGAATTTCGCGGATCGACTCTTTAGGCGGCAACTGGCCGCCGGTGAAACCATCGACGTAAAGCGATCCCCCATTCGGACCCGCGCCCGGACCCGCCAGCGCCTGCAATGCGTCCGAGAGGTCGTCGGGATCGTCCGGCAGTGCTTCCAGATCGTCGCCTTTCAGTACCAGCGCAGTCGCGTTATTGTCGGGCTCAACACTGATGGCGGGCCCGCTTTCTTCCGCCACCGTCACTTCCTGCTTTTCTGTATTCAGCACGAGCTGAATCGGAACCTGCACCGTGCTCCCGCCCGCAACCGTGACCGTTTTCTCAAACGCGGCAAAGCCCGGATAGGTCATCTTCACACTGACTTGGCCAGGCGCGAGGCCCTGGAAGACGTAAGAGCCGTCAGCCTGTGTCTGGACCGAGCGCTCCAGACCGCTACCCGTCAACGTGACGGTCGCGGCCGGAACCACAGCGCCGGAGTTGTCGGTTACCACCCCGCGGATGGTTCCCGTGGCCGATTGCCCCCATGCTTCTGGGATGAAAGCCCCGGGAATCAAAAGTACACAAGCCAGCAAAACACGATAAATCAACCGCAATCTGTTCTTCAATCCTTTCGCGAGGCGTACAAGTTCAAGGGCGTGCAGCGGGTTCGAGAGGTTACGGAAGACAGTGTGGGGAATCCCCTCATATTTAGAAGCATCCAAAAGGGCTATGGAACCTTCCGAGATTCCCCTTCGCTGGAACATATTAGATCAATCCCCGATTCCGGAAGGGGAAAATGCCGGAGACGCCCTGCGCAATACGCTCGACTTGGCCCAACTGGCCGATCGCCTCGGGTACCACCGGTACTGGATAGCGGAACATCACGCTACGCCCGGCCTGGCGTGCGCCAGTCCCGAGATCATGATCGGCCCTCTGGCCGCGGCCACCACCCGCATCCGTATCGGCAGCGGCGGAGTGATGCTGCCGCACTACAGCCCTCTGAAAGTTGCCGAGAACTTCAGCATGTTGGCCGCGCTGTGGCGCACTCCCGAGGGATGCGGGCGCATCGACTTGGGCATTGGACGCGCGCCCGGCACCAGCTCCGCCGTCGCCCTCAGGCTCCAGCGCGATCGCCGCCTTCCCGCCCCCGACGATTTCCCAGACCAGCTCACCGAACTGCTCGGCTATTTCTCCAGCCGCATATCCGGCCTGCGCTTCACCAGTCCCGAACCGTGGCTGCTCGGATCCTCCCCGCAGAGCGGCATCTGGGCCGCCGAACTCGGCCTGCCTTATTGTTTCGCCGATTTCATCAATCCCGCGGGCGCCGCGATCGCCGCTCATTACCGCGAACGCTTCACTCCCTCGGCCTGGCAATCCGAGCCGCGCACGGCCGTGGCCGTGTGGGCCATTTGCGCTCCCACCGATGAGGAAGCTCTCCGCCTTTCCGCGAGTTTCCGCATGATGATGCTGCAACTCTACCGCGGCCGGCTGATTCCGGTGCCTCCTATCGAAGACGCGCTGCGGTTTCTCGAAGCCGAAGGCATTCCCATGAACGAACTGCCCGCAGGCCGGCGCATCATCACCGGCTCACCCGCCAAAGTTCGCTGCGCGTTGGAAGCCGTGGCTGCGGAATACCAGGCGCAAGAGGTGTTCGTGGTCAACATCATGTATGACCACGAACTTCGACGGCGGTCTTACGAACTGATAGCCGAGCCGTAGGGGACCCAAGCCGGTCACCCTTCCGGGCGGACGCTTTCTTGAGATTTTCAGCCTTCTCCAGCAACCTTACTACGATACGAGGTGAATTTTGAGCCACGTCTATGTGATCGAGAAGGACAGCGGCACAAAAAAACTGTCGAGAATTATATGTGCCGACGAAGATAAGGAACTACAGAGGCTTCTCGAACGCAACCTGAACCTGCTACCAGGAGATCAAATCAGCCCCGGCCAGGATCTTCGGTGGCTCTTAGTCAAACGCGAGATGCCGGTTGTGAATCCATCCACGGGAGAGAATTTGTGGTCGATAGATTTTCTTCTTGTCGATCAGGATGGAATACCAACGCTAATCGAATGCAAGAGGCGCAACGACACCCGATCGCGGCGCGAAATCGTAGGACAGGTGCTGGAATATGCCGCCAGTGGACGCTATTACTGGACGGCGTCGGATTTTCGCATCCAGGCTCAGAACACCGCTGGCGACGAAGCAAAGCTACGCCAAATGTTGAATGACCTAACCGGGTCGGACACGGTTCCGGAGGAGTTCTTCGCCGTGATGGAGAAGAATCTCCAGCGGTCGAAGATGCGGTTGATCTTCTTCCTGGATGACTCGCCGTTCGAGTTGCGAAGCATTGTTGAGTTTCTGAATGGGCAATTGAAGGATATGGAAGTATTAATCATCGAGGCGCGGCAGTATCAGTACGGGGATGCTCGCATCGTTGTCCCCTGGGTCTTTGGCTTCACCGAGGAGGCGCGTGTAGCGAAGCGCGAGTCCAAGTTGGAAACCGAGCGCTTATCACCAGCAAAAGGCGAGGACGCCTTTTGGGAAGCTCTTAGAACTAGCGGAATCAGTCCCGAATGGGAAGGACGCGTTCACGAATTTGTAAACCAAATCAGGGAAGCGCCCGGCTGTGACCTGCGATGGCTAAGGACATGTATCGTCGACCTGCCAAACGTGGTGCCACAAAGAACGCTCCTCTCGATCATCAGAGACGGAACCCTTCAGCTTGGCCTAGCCTGTTGGAAGCCCAGAGACGGCAGTACCCTCAGTGCGAGGCAATCCGCTGCTCAAAATGAACTCTTCGACTGGCTTCGCACGACGTTCGATTTTAGCCAAGAGGACCTGCAGTCGAAGCAGTATCCCATGGTTCCTCTCGAAAGATGGATTCCGGCCGCCGTCCAATTAGCCGAACTGATCAAGCGCCTTGGCGCGTAGTCTTCACCTCGATTCGGAAACCCGGTCCCTAGCCCCGCCCCTTTCCGTTCGCCCGCAGACCCCCTTGACTCCCTCGCCACCGCATAGTATATATACTTTGTAATATATATCGGATTATGAAATATCGCCCCGCCATCCAGTCCTTCCTCCCCCTCAAACCTCATTGGTTCCACGTGCTCCTCTCTCTCGCCGCAGGCGAGCAGCACGGCTACGCCATCATGCAAGAAGTCCTCGACCGCACAGACGGCAAAGTGCGCCTCTGGCCGGCTACCCTCTACGGCACACTGAAGCGGCTCATGGAGGACAATTTGGTCGAAGAAACCGCGGCCCCCACCGCCGCCGATCCCCGCCGCCGCTATTACCGTCTTACCCGTCTCGGCCGCGAGGTCCTGGACGCCGAATGCGCGCGGCTCGAAGAACTGGTGCGTATGATTCACGCCCGGCGCGGCCTGAGAGAAAGGAAGCTCGAATCATGAGCAGCGGCCTCGAAATCCGCCACCTCACCAAACGCTACCGCGGCATCCCCGCGGTGGAAAACGTCAACTTCTCCATCGCCCCCGGTGAAATTCTCGGCTACATCGGTCCGAATGGCGCGGGCAAAAGCACCACGGTCAAAATGATCATCGGCTTGCTCGAACCGAGCGAGGGCCGCATCTTCTACGGCGGCCGCAGCATCTACGACGATCTCCCCGCTTACCAGCGCCGCCTCGGCTACGTCCCCGAAGAGCCGAACCTCTATCCCTTCCTCTCCGGCTACGAATACCTGCTGCTCGCCGGCCGTCTCCGCGGCCTCACGCGCGCCGTGCTCGACGCCAAAATCGAGCGTTTCCTCAACCTGTTCTCCCTCTGGGACGATCGCCACGCCGCCGTCTCTTCCTATTCCAAAGGGATGCGCCAGAAAATTCTGCTCTCCGCTGCCCTGCTCGATAACCCGGAATTTCTGATCCTCGATGAGCCCCTCTCCGGCCTCGACGTCAACACTATGATTGCCGTGCGCGAACTCTTGCGCGACCTCGCCGCCGACGGCCGAGCCATCCTTTACAGCTCACACGTGCTCGATGTCATGGAGCGCGTCTGTGCGCGCGTCCTCATCCTCCGCAAGGGCAACGTCGCCGCCTATGATTCCATCGAGCGGCTTCGCCAGGCGACCGATCAGCAGACGCTCGAAGGCATCTTTGCCCGCCTCACACAGGACGAAAACCAGCGGCCCCTCGCCGGCCGCCTCATGGAAGCGGTCCTGGCATGAGCCGAAGGCGGTAAGAATATGACCTGGCTCGACGAAACTCACGGCCTGCATTTCGAACTGGTTCGCCACTTCCTCGCCCGCACCTTCGATAGCGAAATGTTCTCCGTGGCCGCCAATCGCTCCGGCGGCTGGACCCGCGTCGCTATCAGCGCTCTCTCCATGGCCGTCCCCGCGGGCATGCTCCTCATGGACCCGCCCTACTACCATCAGGCCATCGATCCCACTCCCGAAAATCTCCGCGCAGTAGC
>DATBID010000638.1:0-4381 GCA_036557125.1 Bryobacteraceae bacterium
CGGTCTCCTCTGCATCGCAATTCCTGCGTTCGGTCATCACTCGTTTGCGATGTTCGAACTGACCAAAGATGTGACTTATGAAGGAACTGTGGTGGAATACCGCTGGGAGAATCCTCATACCCACATCATTGTCAAGGTCGATCCCGGAGCGGCGGACGCGTCAACAGTGGGTACCTGGGATATTGAAGGCGGCGCCACTAACATCATGGGTAGGCAGGGCTGGAATAGAGCGACCTTCAAAGCCGGCGATCACATCAAAGTAGTGGCGCACCCTATGAAAGATGGCGCCAAGGGCGCTTCGCTCTTTTACGTGATCCTGCCCGACGGCAAACGGCTATATCACGATATTGCCCGGCCAAAAGGGGAAGGTTCGTCGACCCCGTAGCTTCGCGGTACTTCATGTGGATCTTCAACTGGTGCCATTGGCTCCAAAACACTCCTCTCGCCACAGGTATCCGTCAGTCGGATCTCTTGTTTCCCTTGATCGAAGGCAGCCATATCATGGCGCTTTCGCTCTCCGTTGGTTTGATCCTGGTTTTCGACCTCCGCCTTTTGCGGCTCGCGTTCGTGGGAGAACCGGTTTCCAGGATCATGCGACAGTTTGTTCCGTTGTCCATGCCGGGCTTCGGCATTATGTTGCTCACCGGTGTGCTGCTGTTTATCGCGCAAGCAGAGAAGGTCTATTCAAATACCTTCTTCCGCGGGAAGCTGCTGCTGCTCCTGCTGGCCGGGCTGAATGCGGCAGTTTACCAAATCAAGTTCTATCCCAGAATGGCGGAGTGGGACAAGAGCGGCATTGTGCCGTGGGGCGCGCGGCTCTCAGGGGCCGCATCTCTAATCTTCTGGGCCTCGATCATCGCATTGGGCCGAACCATGGCTTACGAGCTATAAGACCCACGAAAGGTAATTAATGTCTCTGGAACAGGTATGGGAATGGTCCTATAGTTCAAGCACGATCGATATCTTGCGCAATGCAAAGTACGCCATTCCCCTGATTCAATCTCTCCACCTATTCGGACTGACCGTGGTATTGGGCACGACAGTAATTTTCAATTTGAGATTGCTCGGCTTGGGTTTCCGCCAGCTTGAGTTGCCCTCCATCTCGAAACAGCTCTGGCATGTGGCAGTGGGCGGTTTGCTGCTGTCTATCGCAACCGGAATCCTGGTTTTTATCCCCGACCCGGCCCGCTACGCGGCTAATACCGCATTCAAAACCAAGCTGGTGATTCTGATCCTGGCGATTCTGTTCCATTTCACCGTATTCCGGAGGGTAATCCGGGCAAGTCCCCCTCCCGTCCCGCGGCGGGTTGTGTGGGTTGCGGCTGTCTCGCTGTCTCTTTGGTTTTGTGTGGGTTGGGCCGGGCGTGCCATCGCATTTCTCGGATGATATTGACATAATGACACGCAATGGAGGAATGAAAGTGATCACCAGACGCACCTTCAATAATTTGGTTTCGGCGGGAGTCCCGGCTGCTTGGGCGGCCCTCGGTTCTCGAAACGCCCGTGGCGCTATCAACTCCAATTTCAACGGCGTCCAGATCGGAACCATTACTTACAGCTTCAAACAGGACGTTCGCAAACCGGAGGAGATCATCCCGGATCTGGTCACTCTCGGCATCGGTTCCGTCGAATTGATGTCCGACGACGCGGAACGCATGGCCGGCGCTCCTCCCATTCCCAATTTCGGCTTTGGCGCGAAGCTCACCCCGGAACAGCAGGCCGCCATCGATGAGGGAAAACGCCAGCGGAAAGAGTGGCGCGCCAAAGCCACCTCGGCGAGCCTTCAGAAGGTCCGGCAGAGGTTCGACGACTCGGGAATCCGGCTGCAAATTTTGTGCTACAACATGGCTGCGGATATTGAGGACGACGAAATCGAGCATGCGTTCCGAATGGCGCGGGCTTTTGGAGTCGCAGCCATCTCCTCAACCAGCACTGTCAAAGTAGCCCGGCGCGTGGCGCCCTTTGCGGACAAACACCAAATCATTTGGGGCGGTCACAATCACGCTGAAGTCGACAACCCGAACGAGTTTGCTTCCGTGCAGTCGCTCGAACTCGTCCTCTCGCTCAGCAAGTTCTTCGGTGTGAACTTGGATATCGGGCATTTCACCGCGGGCAACCAGGACGCGGTTGCCTTCATTCAGAAGCACCATGATCGCATCACCAATCTTCACCTGAAAGACCGCAAAAGGAACAAAGGGCCGAACGTGCCATGGGGCCAGGGCGACACTCCCATCCGCGAGGTGTTGCTGATGATGCGCAGCAACAAGTACAAGTTTCCCGCCAATATCGAACTCGAATATCCCATTCCTGAAGGATCGAATTCCGTTAAGGAAATCGCGAAGTGTCTCCAATACGCAAAGAACTGCCTGGAAACCTAACCGCGGAAAATTACCATCATGAAACAGTGGAATGCCGCGGTGATCGGAGGCGGCTTTGTTGGCCGTGTGCATCTGGAGGCCATCCGGCGGCTGGGCCATGTCAATATTGCGGCCCTCGCCGATCCGAAATTGGAGAAGGCGGAACAGCTTGCAGCCGAGTTCTCCATCGGCCGCGCAGGCACGGACTATCACGATATCCTTCAGGACCCTACCATCGACGCCGTCCACATTTGCACGCCCAACCATTTGCACTTTCCGATTGTGATGGCTGCGCTCGAAGCCGGCAAACACGTAGTTTGCGAAAAACCTCTGGCGGTCTCCGTAGAAGAGGCGAAAGCGCTGGTGGGAGCGGCCGCCCGTACTGGTAAGCGGAACTGCGTTTGCCACAATCTGCGCTACTATCCCGCGGTGCAGCACATGCGCGGGCTGCGCGAAGCCGGCGAATTGGGCGAAATCCTGGTGGTGCAGGGTTCCTATCTGCAAGATTGGCTGGCGGAGGAGACCGACTGGAACTGGCGCGTTCTTTCCTCTGTGGGAGGGCCGTCCCGCTGTATGGCCGATATCGGTTCCCACTGGTTCGATATGGCGGAGCACGTCACTGGCAGCCGTGTTTCCGCGCTTTGCGCCGATTTGCAAACGTTCCACCAGACCCGCAAGCGGCCCAAGGCCAACACGGAGACGTTCGCGGGTAAGCTTTTGGAGCCGGGAGACTACGACGTAGCTCCCATCGACACCGAGGATTTCGGCGCGGTCCTTTTCCAGTTAGGCGATCGCGCGCGCGGGGTCATGACCGCCAGCCAGATTTCCCGCGGGCGCAAGAACCGCCTCTCCATCGAGATCTACGGCTCCAAAAGCTCGGTCGCTTGGGACCAGGAGCGCCCCGACGAACTGTGGCTCGGATTTCGGAATACGAACAATCAGGTGCTCGTCAAGGATCCGGCGCTGCTTCGGGAAGGCGCGCGTCGCTATGCAGACCTTCCCGGAGGGCACAGCGAAGGGTACGACGATACGTTCAAGCAGGTATTCCGCCGCTTTTATGCTTCGCTCGAAAATCCCCAATGCGAACCGGAGTATCCCCAGTTCCGCGATGGCCTCCGCCAGTTGCAAATTCTCGAAGCCTCGCTCGTTAGCAGCCGCAGGCGCGCCTGGGTGAAGGTAAACGGCGCGGAGGTAAACGGCCAATGCTGATTCTCGCGGCCATCTTGGCCATCTTCGTCTACGGCATGATCGCAGCCATGCTCGGAACCATTCTCCCGGGTCTGGCAGACCGCTTCCGGCTTACGCCGAGTCAGAACGGCAAAATCGCTTTCAGCCAGGCACTCGGCTTGATCATCGCTTCCGTCGGTGTCGGCCCTCTGATCGACAACGAAGGCAAGAAGCTCGGACTGATCTTAGGGCTGGCCCTCATTGCCGTTTCATTAGCCGCTTTGCCGCGATCCCGCGGTTACGGCTCGATTGTCGCTCTCCTCTTCGTGCTCGGCTTGGGAGGCGGCATCATAGTCACTGGGGCGAACGCGCTGGTGAGCGACGTCGCCGAGGCGCGCCGCGCCACTGCGCTCAATCTGGTGAACCTCTTCTTCGGTCTGGGCGGCATGGCTACGCCTTTCATCTCGGCTAATCTGCTCAAGCGGGATATAGTGAAGCTCTGTTACGCCGCCGCCGGCTTTGGGCTGATCGCGTTGTTGGTTCAAGCCGCCGCTCCGATTCCTGGCCCCAACGGCGCCCAAAGCTTTGTCCTGACCGATGCCGGCACTGTGCTCGGCCGGCCCATCCTCTTTCTGCTCGGATTATTCCTGTTTCTCTACGTAAGCTGCGAAGTAGGCATCTGGAACTGGCTCGCGCAGCATTTGATCGCACAAGGAATTCCGGAAGCCCGCGCACTCAACGTCCTCTCATTGGGGTTTGCGCTGGGTGTTTTGCTTGGCCGCGTCGCCGTGTCCCCAATTCTCATCAGTGTGGCCCCGGAGAACGTAACACTGGTGGCGGCGATTGGCATGGCCCTC
>DATBID010000639.1:0-6276 GCA_036557125.1 Bryobacteraceae bacterium
GAGCGAGAAATGAAGCGCCGCGTGTGCCTTTTCGTGCTGCTCAACGGATTACTGGCAGATGCTCATGCGCTGACGCCCGGCAAAGCCCTGACGCAATACTCGATGACGGTCTGGAGCCAGCAACAGGGACTTCCGCAGGACACCATTCGCGCGATCGCTCAAACTAGTGACGGGTTTCTCTGGCTCGGCACCGATGAGGGCCTGGCGCGTTTCGACGGCTATGAATTCGTCGTGTTCAGCAAAAGCCGCGGGCAATTACCGTCCAACTCGGTCAGTGTGCTCGCGGCGGATCCGGACGGTTCTCTCTGGATTGGAACTCCCAACGGGCTCACCCATTATTTCCACGGCCGCTTCCGGACGTTTACCCGGAGCGACGGCTTGCCGGCGAACGCCGTTTCTGCGCTGCTCGTGGACCATGCCGGTACATTATGGATCATCGCAGGTGGATGCTTGAGCCGGTTTGACGGGTCGCACTTTACGAACTTTGTCGGGGGTCGTGACATACCCCAGAGCGTGGTGAGGGGCCTCTGGGAGGATCGCGAGCAGACCTTGTATCTGGCTGGAACCAGTTCCGTTGCCCGCTTGGAGAATGGAAGCTTCCGGAACCTCGTCGGCCCGTCTCTGTTGGCCGCCGACTTTCCTTCCGGGGTCCTGAAAGACCGCCGGGGCAGTTTGTGGATACTCGGTTTCCGAGGACTGGTCCGAAAATCTCCAGAGGGCCGGATTTACCGGTATGGATCGCGCGAAGGCCTGACCGACCCGGTCGAATTGAAAGGAATGTTTGAGGATCGGGACGGTAACTTTTGGGTGGCGTCCAATAGCGGTCTGGCGCACCTCGAAGGGAACCGTTTTCGCACATTGGCCGAGGGTCCCGCGCAAGGTGGAGTGCGCAGTATATTCGAGGACCGGGATGGGAACTTGTGGGTGGGCACCAACCGGGGGCTGCTGCGTTTACGCGACGATGAGTTTACCGTTTTCGGCAAAGACGAGGGGCTTCCCAGCGACGAGCCGAACGTAGTTTACGAGGACCGCGGCGGCCGAATCTGGGTCGGGTTTCTGGATGTAGGGCTTAAGGCGTTCCATGCGGGCGATCCGTTTCACGCCATTCCTGCCGGGCCGGGCAACGGGCGTGTTTATTCGATCCGCGAGACGAAGGCCGGCGAGTTGCTGGTTTCCACGCGCGATGGGCTGGAGATCCGGAGCCGTGGCCAAGCGCGCACTTTCGTTCCTCCCGATCCAAAGGGCCGCAAACGGGTATTCGATGCGCTCGAAGACTCCTCGGGACGGATTTGGCTGGCTCTCCCCAACGGCTTGGGTCAACTCAGCGGCAACCAGTTCCGCACGGTGATTCCTGCTGCCAGCCCCGGAATGTCGGAAGGCGCGTTCGTCACGCTGGCCGAAGCCGCGGACCAGTCGCTTTGGGCCGGCACCATACAGGGCGGCCTGTGGCACGTGACATCCGCGGGCAAGCGACTGTACACAACCGCGGATGGCCTGGGTAGCAATCAGATTCGTTCTCTATCTCCGGACAAAGACGGCACCTTGTGGATCGGCACTTTTGGCGGCGGCCTGAATGCCCTCCGCAAAGGCCGTGTGCTCAGATTTTCCGAGCGTGACGGAATGTTGAGCGATAACATCATGCGCATTACCGATGACGACGAAACGCTGTGGCTGAGCACCACGCGGGGCATCTGCCGGATTCCCAAGTCGCAACTGCTCGATTTCGCGAATGGGACGAGGCGGCGTCTCGATCCCTTGAATTACGGTTTGGCTGATGGCCTGCGCGATGCGCAAGCTCCGGGTGATCTCGGATTGGGAGGCGGACGGCACTCCGATGGCAGCTTGTGGTTCGCAACGGCGCGCGGAATCGCGCTTTACCGGCCAAACACGCCGCGGAAACCATCGGGGCGATTGCCAATCTACCTGACAGAGATGACCGCCGACGGCCACCGCTTCGACGGCTCGGCGCACCCGCGAATCCCTCCCGGCCGGGGACGCGTGGAGATAGGTTACGCCGCGATTTTCCTGAGCGCTCCGGAGCGGGTGCGTTATTTCTATAGACTCGAAGGTCTGGATTCCGACTGGATCTCCGCGGGGACTCGCCGGGTCGTTACCTACAATAGCCTGGGACGAGGAAATTACCGGTTCCGCGTACGCGCTGAGGCGCCAGGCGCTCCGGCCGCCGAAGCGGCGTACGAATTAGAGATCCTCCCGCATTACTATGAAACGGGCTGGTTCCGAGGTTTCTGCGCAGGTCTGGTCGTGCTCACTTGCTGGATGGCGTACCAGCTTCGGGTTCGTCAGGTCCGTCTACGTTTCGCCGCTGTTCTGAGAGAACGTTTGCGCCTGGCTCGCGAAATTCACGATACGCTGGCGCAGGCCTTCGTAGGCATTTCGGCGCAGTTGGATGCGCTCGAAACGTGTCTGCCGGAGAATTTGCGCCCGGCTCACATCTATCTCGATCTGGCCCGTCGCATGGCCGAGCACAGCCTCACGGAGGCCCGCCGCTCCGTAATGGATCTTCGTTCCGCGGCGCTTTCCAATCGCGATCTCGCCGCCGCCCTTCAATCCGGCGCGCGCAGTTGGACAGCGGGTTTGGACGTCAATTTGGAAGTGAATGTCAGCGGTGGATTTGAAAATCTGCCGGAAGACATTGAGCACAATCTTCTGCGGATCGCGCAGGAGGCGGTCACGAACGCCTCAAAACATGCTCAAGCCAGCAAAATCGAGGTCAAGCTTGAGCGGACGGACAAGATGGTAAACCTGAGAGTAGCCGACAATGGCTGCGGTTTCCAGACCGACGATGCCTTCGCCGGAATGGGAGGGCACTTCGGTCTGATCGGCATCCGCGAGCGCGCCGAGCGCATTGGCGGTGACTTTCGTCTGGGGAGCCAGCCGGGCGCCGGGACGGAAGTGGAAGTGACGGTTCCTCTTCGATGAATTCAAGAATCCGAATTCTGGTGGCCGAGGATCATCTCGTAGCCCGAGTCGGCGTCAGCGCGATCATCAATCGCCAGCCGGATATGCTGGTTGTGGCAGAAGCCAGCAATGGGCGCCAGGCGGTCGAACGCTATCGCAAGCATCTGCCCGATGTGGCTCTGTTGGATCTCCGCATGCCGCTGATGTCGGGCGTGGAGGCTACTATTGCGATCCGGAAGGAATTTCCGGGCGCGCGCTTGATTATCCTCACTTCGTACGGCGGCGACGAAGACATCCGACGGGCCTTAGCGGCGGGTGTGCAAGCCTACCTTACGAAGGACGTGCTCCGTAATGAACTGCTGAAGACCATTCGGACGGTGCACTCCGGCGGCGAATATCTTCCGCCTGCGCTGGCTGCCGCTTTGGAAGCACAAAGCGATTTGCCTGCGCTGAGCAAACGCGAAGTCGAGGTCCTCGAACTGGTGGCTCGGGGTTTGAGCAACAAACAGATCGCTTATGCGTTGGATATCACCGAGACCACTGCTAAGAACCACGTGCAGCATATTTTGCAGAAGTTGGGAGCGCAGGACCGGACACAAGCCGCGACGGCGGCCATCCAACGCGGCATCATCCACTTGTAAGGCGGCAACCTCCCGCACGGCAAATCGAAAATTAAAGCGCGCTCTCGCCTACACCTCCGAGTCCGCCAGTTCCTCTATGGTTTCTTCACCAGGCTCTCCAAGATTGCCTGGACGTAATCCTTGGTTTCCGGAATGTCTGGCACTCCTTTCACTTCATCGACTGCCGCCGGCCCCGCGTTATAAGCGCCCAGCACCAGCTCCAGATTGCCTTTGTATTTGTCGAACAACTGCTTCAGATATTTGACGCCGGCTTCGATACTCTGTTTAGGATCGAATGCATTGCTCACGGCGAACTCATGGGAAGTGGCCGGCATCAACTGCATCAATCCCTGTGCCCCCTTGTCTGAAACAGCGCAGGGGTGGAATTGGGATTCC
This sequence comes from Bryobacteraceae bacterium, assembly GCA_036557125.1. GTDB lineage: Bacteria > Acidobacteriota > Terriglobia > Bryobacterales > Bryobacteraceae > PSRJ01. The sequence continues at coordinate 3,936 of DATBID010000639.1, forward strand.
TGCCGGATGATGGCCCGAACCAGATCCGGCTGAATGCTGTTTGCTTTGGCGGCTCCCTCGATGATGGGATTTACCGAGTCATCGGGAATCGGATCGCACTCCCATTGGACCGGGGTCTCCGCGGAAGGCGAGAGGGTATGCGCCAATGGCGGAAGGCGCAGCAGGTCCGCTTGCTTGTGGGCGGCTTCCCGCTGGATGTCCATCGCAGCGCGTTGCTTGGCGATGGATTCCTGCAGAGCGGCCGCGGGATCTGCAGGCGGCGTGCTCGAACCGGCTGCGGACGGAGTCGGGTCTTTTTGCGCAAGCGCGGGCCAAGCCAACAACACCGGCAGCAACCAGTGAATTCGCCTCAAAACCATCACCAGAATAATCGGCAGGCGTGACGAATTTCTTTACAATTCGCATGCGGGATTTAGTGAGCTGTTTCGGAAGCGCTTCTGAGGTATATCGTTTCAGGAATTGCGTCAGTTTGGGACACCTCTTGCAGAATAGAGGCTGCCAGCAATACCAACGAGATCCACAGCAAGTCCGCCAGAAGCAGGTGGACCATCTGCATCCAGACTGGCGCGAGGAGGAGCAGGTTGAGCGCGCCCGCACCCACTTGGATCACTACCAGCGCAAGTAAACAGCGGGCATACGGCTTGGCCCGTGCCGTCTGGGTGGCAGTCCGAATCGCGTAGAAGGCCAGCCAAACACCGGTAGCGGCCGCCAAAAAAGGATGGTAGAGCCGCAGTCGCAAGAACACGTTCGCAGCCGGGTCGAAATCCTGCCGAAAACCCGCGGCCAGAGAACTCACGGGAAATAGGGTGTCGCCCAAAGCTGCGATAGCGCCGCTGACGCCAGTCAGGATAATCAGCAGGATGGAAGGGACGATCAGCGCCCATTTGCGGCTGCGCCAATCCAGCCGCGAGCCTCCGCCGGCCCACCACGCCGTCAATGCGAGGCAGGCCAGAAGACCAAGGGTATTAATCAGGTGCCCGGAAAGCGACCAAGCCCGCCCTACCGAAGCGTTTTGCGCTACTTGTTCGAGCTTCACCAGAGCTGCACCGATCAGCGCTTCGGTGACGAGAAACACAAAAGAAAGAGACGCTCCCAGCCGCGCCGGATGACTGCGCGGAAAAATCCACACAGCCCATGCCAGCAGAATCAGAATCAGAACTCCATCGATGCCGCTCATCGCGCGATGAGTGAACTCGATGATTGTCTGGACGCCGGGCGAGGCCGGCACCACTTCTCCATTGCAAAGTGGCCAGTGGTTTCCGCAGCCCGCACCTGATCCGCTGGCGCGCACGTATGCTCCCCACAGCACGACCATCAGCGTGAAGGTCAGCACGCCCCACGAAAAGCGGGCGAAGTTTTTGGATCGGTTCTCCAGCAAGGTTCTGCCGGACCGCATGGCGTGGTTCCGGCTTATTAACCATTGTAAGCGCCGGGATTCCCGTCTTTCCAGTTTCCAGCGTGGCAGAAAATGAGATCCCGGACGAATTTCTCCGGAATTATCCGCCACCCGAGCGGCGCCGCCTTCCGTTCTTTGCGGCCCGTGCCTGGCGGGCGAGGTACTCTGTCCACCAGCGCTCGTGCCCCGGCGCGTCGAACACCGCCGCCCAGTGCTTACGAAAGGTTTCCGATTTTTCGGCGCCGAGCTTGCGCAGGAACCGCTTCGCGCGCCGGGATTCAGGCGTCTCCGCGACCAGAACTCCGGCGATAGTGCGTTCGGCGGCCACGGTGTCGTTGATTTCGCCGAGCATCTGCTGCAGGGTTTTCAGGGTTTCGATGCGCTCCCGGAGTCCCGGTCCATAACACCCCTTGAACAGCTCCAGCGTGTAGCGCAGTTTTTTACTCGCCAGGCGGAGTTGGTGCAGCTCGGCGGGCGCCGGTTCGCTCGCCAGCACCTCGCGCCCGAGCAAGAAATACTCTTCCACCAGCTTCGGCAAGGCGGTCCGCGCGTTGGCGACCGCGTCGCTTGATTCGTCCCACTTCGGCTTGCCGTTCTTCATGCGTTCCGCTTTATGCGTCTAACCCCAGTGCATTGCGCCATTTCCTGGAAAAGCCGCGCCCCTTCCAGAGCCGGACCTCGTGCAGCAGGTTCCGCCGGGCTTGGCGGCGCACCTGCGCCATTCGGTATGAAAGCACCGCTTTCCGGTCGACACCCGCGTTCGCCACCAGTTGGATCGCGACATCCAGGTCGCGCACGTGTCCGGCGGCTTCCATCAGAGTTTTCAGCCGACGCCGGAGCTTTTTTCCGGAATTTCCCGGGTAGAACTGCGAAAACACCTGCAGACAGCGGTTCAACCGCCGGATGGCTACTCGCAAATCGTGGACCGCTGCCTGGTCGCACGAT
>DATBID010000640.1:0-29334 GCA_036557125.1 Bryobacteraceae bacterium
CGCCCTTCGAGCAGCCGCGCGGCTGTGCGCAAATCGGAAATTCGCGAGTTCGTGCAGCTTCCGATGAAAACTACGTTCACCGGATGCCCCACTAGCGGCTTGCCGCCTTCGAGTCCCATATATTTCAATGCTTGCGATAAAGCCTCCCGCTCGCCGGGATCGGCCACGTGCGAAGGTTCCGGCACCGGCGCGTTGATGGGCACCCCCATTCCGGGATTGGTGCCGAATGTGATCATCGGTTCGAGCGAGGCGGCATCGACTGTGACGGTGCGGTCGTAGGTCGCCCCGTTATCGCTCGAAAGCTGCTTCCAGCGCGCTACGGCCGCGTCCCATTCGGTCCCCTTCGGCGCGTGCGGGCGGCCGTGTAGATATTCAAAGGTAGTATTGTCCGGGGCTACCAGGCCCGCGCGCGCGCCGCCTTCGATGGTCATGTTGCACACGGTCATGCGCTCTTCCATCGAAAGCGCGCGAATGGCGCTGCCGTTGTATTCGATAATCGAACCGGTGCCCCCGCCGATGCCGATCCGCGCGATCAGCGCGAGAATAATATCCTTCGCGGATACGCCAGACTTTAGGGTGCCATCCACCGTCACCTGGAGCGTCTTCGATTTCCGCTGCAGCAAGCACTGCGTTGCCAGCACATGCTCGATCTCGCTGGTGCCGATGCCGAACGCGAGCGCTCCGAACGCGCCGTGGGTGGCTGTGTGGCTATCGCCGCAAACCACAGTCATGCCCGGCTGCGTGAGGCCCAGTTCCGGCCCGATCACATGCACAATCCCCTGATGCTCGCTGTTGATTCCATAGAGCGGAATGCCGAACTCGCGGCAATTGGCTTCCAGTTGCGCCACCTGCCGCGCCGCAATTTCATCCACGATGGGCAGAGAGCGGTCCGTCGTGGGGATGCTGTGATCCATGGTGGCGAGTGTCAGGTCAGGCCGGCGCACCTTCAGGCCGCACTCGCGCAAGCCTTGAAATGCCTGCGGCGAAGTGACTTCATGCACCAGGTGCAGGTCGATATAGAGTAGCGCGGGAGCGCCCGCTTGCTCATAGACGACGTGCGAATCCCAGATTTTTTCAATAATCGTTCGTGGCATATTTCCCTTTAGATGGCGGCGCACACGGCCTGCCCTACCTCTTCCGTAGTGGCGGGCGGGCCGGGCGGGCGTAAATCCGCGGTCACCTTGCCGCTCCGCATTACCGTTTCGATGGCGGCGCTTACCGCGGCGGCCTCTTCCTTTAATCCGAAACTATATTCCAGCATAGCCGCCACTGAGCCTATGGCCCCCAATGGATTGGCCTTGTTCTGCCCGGCAATGTCGGGCGCCGAGCCATGCACCGGCTCATACAGGCCCACCCACGCACCTGACGGCTTTCGGCCGCCGATCGACGCCGAAGGCAGCATACCGATCGATCCCGCCAGTACTGCGCCTTCATCGCTCAAAATATCGCCGAACATGTTCTCCGTGAGCACCACGTCAAACCGCCGCGGATTCAGGATAAGCTGCATGGCGCAGTTATCCACCAGGATGTGATCCAGCTCTACATCTGGAAATTCGCCCCTTACTTCGGTCACCACCCGCCGCCAAAGCTGCGAATTTTCCAGCACGTTCGATTTGTCTACCGACGTGACCTTCTTCCGCCGTCCCCGCGCCAGGTGAAATGCCATACGAGCGATGCGCTCGATCTCCGAGCGCGTATACGTCATCGTGTTGACCGCACGGGTCTCCGCGCCGTCTTCCATGATGCCGCGCGGCGTGCCGTAATAGATGCCGCCCGTCAGTTCGCGGACGATCACCATGTCCGTGCCTTCGACCAGATGATTCTTCAGCGGTGAAGAATCGAGCTGCGAGGCATAAGCCCGCACCGGCCGCAGATTTGCGTAGACGCCCAAAAGCTTGCGAATCCCCAGTAGGCCCTTTTCCGGCCGTTTCTCGGGAGGCGCTTCGTCGAATTCGGGAAGGCCCACCGCGCCCATCAGCGTGGCATCCGCTTCGGAAGCCAGCCGCGCCGTTTCTGGCGGCAGCGGGTCTCCAGTCTTGTGGATGGCGACGCCGCCCAGCAGGCCGTGGTTCAGTGTCAACTGGTGATTCCATTTAGCGGCGACATGCTGGAGAACGCGCACGGCCTCACGCGTCACTTCTGTGCCGATCCCGTCGCCGGCAAGAACAAGTATGTGCAGGTTCATTTTACCAGTGTGTAGTGAGGGCTTCTGCCTGGCGCTTGGCTACACCGCAACCGCCGCTTCCTTCTGCCCCTCGCGAATCAGCGAAATAATCTCTTCGTCCATCAATCCCTTCTTCCGGTGATCCGCCACGGCCACGAAGCGCTGATAGAGTGCGTCCAACTCCGGCTTCGCCAGGTCGAAGCCCAAGTCCTGGCAACGCTTCAGTAGCGCATGGCGGCCGCTGTGCTTACCGAGCACGAGCTTGCCTTCGGGCACGCCGACCAACCGGGGATCGATAATCTCGTAGGTGGACTTCTCCTTCAAATATCCATCCTGATGGATACCCGCTTCGTGCGCAAATGCGTTGCGCCCGACAATCGCCTTATTCGGCTGCGGCCCGAAGGTGATCATGGAGCTTAACAATTCGCTGGCCGAAAACAGGTGCTCGGTTTGAATCCCAGTGTGGAAAGGATAGTAGTCTCCCCTTGTCTTAAAGATCATCACGATTTCTTCGAGCGAGGTGTTCCCTGCCCTTTCGCCGATCCCGTTCACGGTGCATTCGATCTGCCGCGCCCCCGCCTGCACCGCCGCAATCGAGTTCGGCACGGCCAGACCCATATCGTCGTGGCAGTGTACGCTCACCACCGCGCAATCGCCCAGTGCCCTGACGATGCGGCCGATCAGCGCGCCGTACTCTTGCGGCACAGAGAAACCGACCGTGTCGGGAATGTTCACTGTGCGCGCGCCCGCCGCTACCACCGCTTTCGATACGTTTTCCAGGTAATCGGGATCGGTGCGCGAGCCGTCTTCCGCGGAAAACTCGACATCATCCACATACTTGCGCGCCAGTTCCACCGCCGCCACGGCCTCATCCAGCACCTGCTGGCGCGACTTCTTGAATTTGTGCTTCAAGTGAATATCGCTGGTGGCGATGAACGTATGGATCCGCGGCCGTTTCGCGTGTCGCAGCGATTGGGCGGCGCGCTCCACATCGAGTGTGCAAGCCCGCGCCAGCGCGGCCACGTTCACCCAATGGAACTCGCGGCTGATCTTATCTACCGATTCGAAATCGCCTTCGGAGGCGATCGGAAAGCCGGCCTCCAGCACATCCACCCCGAGTTCGGCCAGCTTCCGGGCCATCCGCAGCTTTTCGGTTACGGTCATGCTGCAGCCAGGCGACTGCTCACCGTCGCGCAGCGTAGTGTCGAAGATGTAAACCCGTTCACTCATGGATGCTGCCATTATGCCGGTCCGAACCGAATTTGACAAATTTATAATTTTGGCTCTTAATATTAAGACGATTTATAGCTGTGGAACTCTACGCCCTCGAAGTCTTTCTCACTGTCGTAACCGAGCGGAGTTTCTCGCGCGCTGCGCAGAAGCTCTACCGGACCCAGCCCGCCATTTCGCTGGCTTTGCAGCGCCTGGAGCAGGAGGTGGGCGAGAAACTCATCGACCGCGGTCCGAAGGATTTCACCCTCACCGATGCCGGCCGCACGGTAGTTGAGTACGCCCGCCGCTTCGTCAGCCTGGAGCAGGAGCTGCGGAATTCGCTCACCGAACTGCGCGACAAGTCGGCCGGACGCCTCACCATCGGCGCGAATGAATCCGCCACGCTGTACCTGCTGCGCCACATCGAACGCTACCGCGAGCTATATCCGGGCGTGAAGATCACGATCCGCCGCAGCCGCTCGAGTGTGATTCCCAACGAACTGCTCGATGGCAACCTGGAAATGGGCGTGATCAGCTACGACCCCGCCGACGAGCGAATCCGCACTCGCAAAATTTTCTCGGACTCGCTGGTCTTCGTAGTTTCCCCGAAACACCGGCTGGCGCATCGCAAAAGCGTCTCCATCGCGGAGCTTGGCGGCGAAACATTTGTAGCGCATAATGTCGTTTCGCCTTACCGGGAGCTGGTGATTCGGGTCTTTCGCGAGCACAAAGTGCCGCTGCGCATCGACCTGGAAATGCCCACCATAGATACGATTCGCAAGCTCGTGCAGGGCAACCTGGGCGTGGCCTTCCTTCCCCGGATGTGCGTGGAGCAGGAAATCGAGCAGAAACTCTTGCATGAAGTGCTTGTGAAAGAAATGCACCTGAACCGCAACATTTTTCTGGTCTACCATGCCAAGCGCGCGCTTAGCCACGCGGCGCGCGCGTTTTTGGAGTTGGTGGGGTAAGGACGCACCGTGTCGTCATGAAGCTGCCAAATGGCGAGCGGGCTATTGTCGATCTCCGCAAGCTCCAGGATTATGTCCTGAGCCCCACTCATCGGTTTGGCCGCTACAAAGCACGCGTCTTTCTCGCAGCACTCGGGATGACAGCCGCCGACGCCGAGGAACTTCGCAGTGCACTTCTTGATGCGGCTATAAACGGCGAGGCTGTTCCGGGCGTAGGAGACGATTTTGGAACTCGATACACTATCGACTTCGAAATTGTCCGGTCGGAGAAGCGTACCGTGGTGCGAAGCGCCTGGATCGTCAGGCACCTGGATGGCATCCCAGCGATGACGACATGCTATTGCGTGCGCCGGGCGCGCGTGATTAGAATAAGCGACAGATCTGATGCCTGAGCTCGAACTTCTATCTCCAGTTGCGCTACTCCGCGATATCCCCGAACACGGTCTCGTCCGCGGCCAAGTGGGAACCATCGTGGAAGTGCTCGCTCCCGGTATCTTCGAGGTCGAATTCAGCGATGATTCCGGTATGAGCTACGCTTCCCTGGCTGTGAGGTCCGAAGACTTGCTGAGACTTCACCACGCCCCCATCCACGAAGTCGCCTGACTGACCGCCCCGGATCGAGGCGCGGATTACTTCAACAGGTTCGAAGACTTCCCTGCGAAATCCAGCACCCAACTAGGGAAGATGCCCAAAAACAAGGTGCCGATGGCGGGAAGGATCAGTGCAGCGGCTAAGCCAGGGCTGAGCGGTTCGGCGTCAGTGGCGGCTTCGCTCGGCTCGTGCATGTACATCATCACAAGAATGCGCAGGTAATAATAGGCGGCCACGGCGCTATTCAGCAGACCCAAAACCGTAAGCCAGACCAGGTGCGATTCGAGCGCTGCTTTGAAGATGTAGAACTTGCCGAAGAAGCCGCCGGTTAGGGGTACGCCGATCAGAGAGAGCAGGAAGATCGAAAGCATGGCCGCGGTCACGGGTTGTTTCTGGCCGAGGCCGGCGAAATCCTCGAGCATCTGGTAACGCTCGCCTTTGCCAGAGAGATGGCTCACCACTGCGAACGCGCCGATGTTCATGAATGCATAGGCAGCGAGATAGAACATCGCGGCAGCGGTACCGATATCGGAGCGGGCAGTGAGAGCGACCAATACGTATCCGGCGTGCGCGATCGAGCTGTACGCCAGCAAACGCTTCACATTAGATTGCAGCAGCGCGGCAAAGTTTCCGATGGTCATCGAAAGCAGCGCGCAAACCCACACCAACGGCTCCCAGCCGTTGCCGATCGGCTCGAATGCCGTCATGAAGATGCGCAGAAACACCGCAAAGGCGGCGGCTTTCGGACCGGCGGAGAGAAACGCCGTGACCGGCGTGGGCGCGCCCTCGTAAACGTCGGGCGCCCACATCTGAAATGGCGATGCGGATATTTTGAAGCCCAGCCCCACGAACATGAGCGCGGCGGCAATGCCCACGAACACAGGTGAAGGAGCATTGGCGCCAGTGATCGCAGCCCGAGCCATACTCAGATTCACCGTGCCGGTTGCGCCATAAACCAGCGCCACGCCATAGAGGAAAAATGCAGTGGCGAACGAGCCGAGCAGGAAGTATTTCAACGCCGCTTCGTTGGCGCGCTTATCGTCGCGAAGGTACCCCGCCAGCACATAGCTGGCGATCGACGAGATCTCCAGGCCGATGAAGATCATGATCAGCTCATTGGCGGAAACCATGATGCATTGGCCGACGATGGAGTAGAGCAGCAAAGCGTGATATTCACCGGTTTCCGCATCCTGCCGCGCCAGGAAACGGTAGGAGGGCAGCACCGTCAGGATGCCCACCACGATTACCAGTACGCGGAAGAACGTAGCGAAACCATCGACCGAGAGCATCCCGCCGAATGCCGGACCCGCTTGAGCATATGCCGCGACCGAACCGAACAGCGCCGCAATCAGCGCGAGTAGGCTGAGGTTGCCGAACAGGGAGGAAGACCGGCGGTTGACGATCGGGTCGAGGATCATCAGCAGCGTGGCTGCGGCGGTCAGAATAATTTCGGGCAGAAAGCGGACAATGTCGCCGGCGTTGACGAAACTACTAACGAGCATTGGCCACCTCCCTGGTGGAGGGCACGGCGTTTGAGGGCACAGCAACCCGGAACGGAACGTTCACCTGAGCCTGGTCCAGCACACGCGAGTTCGATTTACTCACGGGCGGCAGAAACGATTGCGAATAAACTCCCATCCAAACCATCATGACGATCAGCGGAACCACCGCCGCCCATTCGCGTATGTTCATGTCGGGCATGTGCAGCCGTACATGCTCATGGGTTTCTCCATAGAAGACGCGCTGGTAGAGCCAAAGCATGTAGCAAGCGGATAGGATCACGCCCAGGGCGGCGAAGATCGTCCAGGTGTAATTCGTTTGCGCCGTGCCCTGCAGGACGAGGAACTCGCCCACGAAGTTGTTCAACAGCGGCAGGCCAATACTCGCCAGCGTAGTGATCAGGAAGGCCGTGGAAAGCCAGGGCGCGGGCGCGGCCACACCGCCAAAATCGGCGATTTCGAGCGAATGCCGCCGCTCATACATGAGGCCGACCAGCAGGAATAGCGCGCCCGTGGAAATGCCGTGGTTCAGCATCTGATAGACCGCGCCATCCAGGCCCAATTGGGTAAATGAGAAGATGCCCAAGACAACAAATCCCAGATGGCTCACGGAGGAGTACGCCACCAGCTTTTTCATATTGGGCTGCACCATGGAGACGAGCGCGCCGTACACAATGCCGATGATCGCCAGCACCGCAATCCATGGAGCGCATTGGTGTGCCGCGCCGGGAAACAGCGGAACGCAGAAATGCAGGATTCCATACGTGCCCATTTTCAGCATTACGGCAGCCAGCATGATGGAGCCGGCCGTGGGCGCTTCCACGTGCGCGTCGGGCAGCCAGGTGTGTAGCGGGAAAAGCGGCACTTTGATCGCGAATGCGATGAAAAATGCGAGGAAGAGCAGCAAGCCTTCGGTAGGAGTAAAGCTCAAGCGGCCGCTCGAAAGCATGCTCAAAAGCGCCGGATAGCTGAATGTGCCCGCGCGGTTATAGAGATAAATGATGGCAGCCAGCATGAGCACGGAACCGGCCATCGTGAACAGGAAAAATTTCACAGCAGCGTAAATGCGCCGCTCGTGTCCCCAGATGCCTATGAGGAAGTACATGGGCACCAGGGAGACTTCCCAAAACACGTAAAACAGGAACAGATCCTGCGCGATGAAAACACCAACCAGGCCGAATTCCAACAGCAGCAGAAAGGCGAAGAACTCTTTAACGCGGTGTTGAATCGAGCGCCAGGAGATCAGCACGCAGATGGGCGTGAGAAGGGTGGCCAGCAGCAACAGCCACATGCTGACACCATCGGCGGAAAGGTAGAAGTGAATTTCGGGGCTGGCGATCCATAGCAGGTCGATTTTGAATTGTTCACCGGCGGCGCCGTAATCGAACTGGAAGGGCAGCGCGAGAGAGGCCAGGAAGGTGACGAGAGAAATGAGCAGCGCCCAGTAGCGGCTCGATTGCGCCGAAGAACGAGGCAGAAACAGCGCTACCAGAAAGCCGGCGAGCGGCAAGAACAGAACTATGCTGAGCAGGTTCATCGCGCGCCTCCTGCCAGCATGCCCAGCGTCACCATTAGCGCGACCGAACCCAACACCACCCATGTCGCATAGCTGCGAATGTTGCCCGATTGCCACAATCGCAGCACGCTCCCGAAGCCGCGCGAAACGGTGGCCACGCCATTCGCCATGCCATCGATAATGCCTACATCTACGCCACGCCACAACACCCAGCGCGAGCCGCCCACGACGGGCTTCACTACAGCGGCGTCGTAGACTTCATCCACGAAGTACTTGTTATAGACCAGCGCGTACAGGCCCTTCATGCTCGCCGCAAACGAATCCGCCATTGCCGGCTTGACCACGTACATCAAATATGCGATCAGGATTCCGCCGAGGCCGAAAAAGACCGAGATGGCCATCAGGCCCGAATTTTCCAGCTCCTTCCTGCCCGGAAATACCGCATCGAGGAAAGAAGGTACACGGAAGAAATAACCGCCAACGAGCGAGAGCGCGGCAAGCACCGTGAGCGGTATCGTCATCACTGCCGGCGATTCATGGATGTGATGCTCCTGACCGCGGTACTTGCCGAAGAACGTCATGAACATCGCCCGTGAAACATAGAATGCCGTAATGCCGGCGGTAACCGTGCCCAGCCAGTAAATCCAGGGCGCGCGGTCATACGCGGCGATCAAAATTTCATCCTTGCTGAAGAAACCCGAGGTGAACGGAACTCCTGCAATGGCGACCCAGGCGCAGACCATCGTCCAGAACGTCCACGGAATTTTGCTGCGCAGGCCGCCCATGTTGCGCATGTCCTGCTCGCCGGAAAGCGAGTGAATTACCGCGCCCGAGCCAAGGAAGAGCAGGGCCTTGAAAAACGCGTGCGTAACCAGGTGATAAATGCCCGCGCCGTACGCGCCCACTCCGACGCCAACGAACATGTAGCCCAATTGCGAAACCGTCGAATAAGCAAAGACCTTTTTGATATCGTTTTGGGCCATGCCGATGGTGGCCGCAAAAAACGCAGTGGCTACGCCGATCACCGCGATGGTTTCAAGCGCTACCGGCGCGTGCGAGTAAATCGGGAACGAGCGGGCCGTCATGTAAACACCGGCCGTAACCATGGTGGCGGCGTGGATCAGCGCCGAGACTGGCGTGGGGCCCGCCATCGCATCGGGCAACCAGACATACAGCGGAATTTGCGCCGATTTTCCGGTCGCGCCCACCAGCAGGAGGAGCCCGATCAGGGTGAGCGTGCTTTCCGGAACGCCCGCGGAGCGCGAGAACACCGAACCGAAATCCAGCGTGCCGAACGTCTTCACAATGTAGAAGATCGCCAGCGAAAAACCGAAATCGCCGATGCGGTTTACGATGAACGCTTTGTTGCCGGCATCGGTGCAGAATTTCTTGGTGAAGTAGAAGCCGATCAACAGATAGCTGCACAGGCCCACGCCTTCCCATCCGACGAACAGAACCAGGTAATTCGCCCCTAGTACGAGAACCAGCATGAAGAACATGAACAGGTTCAGGTAAGCGAAGAAGCGGTAGTAACCGCCGTGGTTCGGCCCGTGCTCGTGAGCCATGTAGCCGATGGAATAAATGTGGATCAGCGAGCCGATTCCGGTCACCACCAACAGCATCACTTCGGTGAGCCTGTCGATGGTGAAGTCGGCATTCACCGTGAACTGGCCGCTCTGAATCCAGGTGAAATAGTGCTCTGTGTAGGGCATGGTCAGGTCGCCCAGCCCGACAATCGTCTTGAGCACCCAGGCGAAGGAAAGTACCACGCTGCCAATCGCGAATAGGTTAACGACGCTTTTGGAGAAGCGCCTCCCGAACAGGCCGTTAATCGCGAACCCGGCAAACGGAAGGAGGGGAATGAGCCAGAGTTGCATCTAGTTTTTCATCGAATCCACTTCATCGATATTCAAGGTGGCGCGGTTTTTGAACACGGTGAGGATGATAGCCAGCCCCACGGCCGCCTCGGCCGCTGCCACCACCATCACGAAGAACGTGAAGAGGTGGCCGTTCACCTGCTTGTATTCATAGGAAAAGGTAACGAAGCTCAGGTTGACGGCGTTGAGCATCAGTTCGATCGACATGAACACCGTGATAATGCTGCGGCGAAACAGAAAACCCGCGACACCCAGCGCGAACAATACTGCGCTCAGTGTGAGAAACCAGGAGATCGGGACTTCGGACATTCAGTCGAGCTCCTTTCGTCCCAGGACGATCGCGCCCAGAATCGCGATCAAAATCAGCAGAGAGGTGACCTCGAAGGGCAGCAGGTAGGTTGTGAATAGCGCGCGGCCCACAGCTTGGGCGGAGCCGCCAGTGAAGCCTCCGAAATGCACCTTGACGCTACCGGGAAATAGCCGCTCGACGAAGTACGCCAGCAAACCCAGCAGCACGACCAGCAAAGGGGCGCCTAGAACCCGCGCCATCACCGAGCGGCCGGTTTTGGCTTCGGCGCCCGCGTTCAACAGCATGATGACGAATATGAACAGCACCATTACCGCGCCCGCATATACGATCACCTGCGCGGCGGCAATGAACTCGGCCCCGAGAAGCAGGTACAACACCGCTAGCGAACCCATCACGCCAATCAGCGAAACCGCGCTGGCTATCGGGTGCGTCTGCACCACCACGTTAATCGCCGCCACCACAGCGATTACGGCAAAAATCAAGAAGAGAACGACGTCCATCAGGATACCCAGGCGACCATGAAACTGGTCACCAGCAAATTCAGCATGGCCACGGGGAAGAGGAACTTCCACGCGAAGCTCATCAGTTGATCGTAGCGGAAGCGCGGCAGCGTGCCGCGAATCCATATGAAGAGGAACAGGATCGCGCCGGTTTTGGCCAGGAACCAGAACAGAGGCAGCAACCAGCTTTGCACAATCGGCGCGAGAAACACCGCCGCGATGATCAGAAACACCACGCCGAAAGCCGCGAACGTGTAGCGATCGAGCTTATGCGGCGGATTGGAAGCATGATAGAGCGCGATCAACCCGGCGAGGGCGAAAATCGCCGTCGGCACCAGGTTCGATCCATACGCGGCCGGCCAGGGCGCTTCCCATCCCCCCAAAAACAACAGCGTAGCCAGGGCGCTTACGGTCGTCATATTCAGGTATTCGGCCATGAAAAAGGAAGCGAACTTCATGCTGCTGTATTCCACGTGGAAGCCCGCTACCAGCTCGTTTTCCGCTTCGGGAAGATCGAAGGGAATGCGGTTGGTTTCGGCGAAAGCGGCGATGATGAAAATAATAAACGCAAAAATCTGGGGGAAGGGTAACTTAAGAAGGTTCCAGTGCAGAATGCTGCCCGCCTGTGAGCCCACCAGTTCGCGCAGGCTAAGAGTATTCGAAAGCAGCAGCGGCGAGGCGATGGCCAGCGCCAGTGGGAGCTCGTAGCTGATCATCTGGGCCGAGCTGCGGAGGCCGCCAAGTAAGGCATATTTATTGTTCGAGGCCCACCCGGCGAGCGCGATGCCATAGACGCCCATAGAGGAGACGGCCAGAAGAAACAGAATGCCGATGTTTAAATCGGTAAGCTGCATGTATGTTTTATAGCCGGCCACTTGGATCTGCGGACCGAAGGGAATGACCGAGATGGAGAGCAGCGCCATGCATACCGCGATGAACGGGGCGAACAGATATAGCGGGCGGTTGACGTAGGTTGGGAACAGGCCTTCCTTGGTGACCAGCTTGACGACGTCGGCGAGCGGCTGCAGCAGCCCGTGCGGGCCGACGCGGTACGGCCCCGGCCGCACCTGAATGTGCGCGATCACCTTCCGCTCTACCCATTGCAGATATGCCACCGCGGTCAATAGCACGAAGGCGATGACCAGCAGTTTGATGATAGTGATGATGATGAACGCGTCCATTATTTATACTGATCCAGATGGCTTTCCAAGACGGAGTTCAAAATGTGCGAGTAGCGTCCAAGTGTTCCGGAGCGAAACAGCCCGTTATGATCCGACTGAATGCGCCCGCTGTCCACGGGGACGCGTCCATTCACCGGCATGGTTTGCGCGGCTCCGCCTGTTGCAATCACCGGCAAGGGCACGTCATAGCCGCGTACCGTTTTGCGTATTTCTTCGAAGACGACATCCGGCAGCCACGGGCCCAGCGCTGCTGCTTCGCCCATCTCGCGCGCGATGAATCCCATAATTTCGAGGTCCGGCTTCGCGCCCATGGTATTGATGGCGCGTTTTAGCCGCTGCACTTCGCCAGTGCCGCTGGTAAACGTGCCGTTCTTTTCGTAAGCGCATGCGGCAGGCAAAACAACGTCTGCCTGTTGCGCGGTTTCGGTCAGGAATAGGTCTTGAACCACCAGGAATCCGCAGTTCCGGCTGGCAGGCGGAAGCGCCTGCCCCACTACCCAAAGCACGTCGAGATTCGCTCTCAGCATCTCGTCGATGTGCAGACCCGGCTGGCCTGTAGGCTCATAGCCGGGCAACAACTCCGGCACGAGGCCCATGTCCAGAGCGCCGCGCGAATTCGAATAATCCACCAGGCAAATGAAGCTGACCGGAATCCCGAGCGACTCGCCGAAATCCACCAGGCGGCGCACATCCTCGCCCTGGACGGAATCGTCGAAAATAATTACTAATTCCGGTTCGGCCTTCAGCTTTTCGCGCAGCGATTCGAGCGCCGCGAAGTACTCCGCCGGAGCGCCCGCGCGGATACTCGCTGCGGCATAGTTATCCTCGCGCACCGGCCGTGGCGTAATCGCGTAAATGTGGGCCTGGTGGTGCCGGTAATTCGCGCGAATCTGGAACGAGAGCAGCGGGTGCTCCAAGGCCAGGTCGGCGCCCAGCACCAGGATCGCTTTGCGCTCGTAAAGATCCGCCACCGTCGCGAGTTTCGCCTGCTTACCGCTGAGCGCATCCAGCAGCGCCACCACGTCGCCTGTGCGCCGGTGATCGATATTGTTTGTCTTCAGCACCTGCCGCGCGAATTTCTGCAAATAGAAATTCTCTTCGTTGGTGGTGTGATTGGAGCCGATTACGCCGAAGGACCCGCCTGCGGCCAGGGTTTCCTTAAATTTCTTCGCCACCGTTTCGAGCGCGCGCGACCAGGAAACCTCTTCCAGCTTCCCGTTCACCCGCACCAGCGGCGCGCGCAGCCTATCCGGATGATCGTAGAAATCGAACGCGTACCGGCCCTTGATGCAGAGGAACTCGTCGTTGATTCCCGAATGGTCGCGGTTATTGCCGCGGATAATCTGGTCGTTGCGAGTGCCCAGCGTAGTTTTGCAGCCATCGGCGCAGTGGGTGCAGATGGTGCCAACGTGCGTCATTTCCCAAGGCCGCGTCTGGTAGCGGTAGCTGCCGCTGGTCAGCGCGCCCACGGGGCAGATATCGATACACTCTCCACACTCATCGCATTCCAGATGGTCGCCTTTGTTCGGCGCGATCTCGGAAACGACGCCGCGGTTGATCACCCCTAGCGCGCCCACACCCATGCCTTCGTTGCAGATGCGCACACAGCGGTAGCACAGAATGCAGCGCGGCGCATCGAAAAACACTACCGGGGAAAATTGTTTTTCAGGCGTGTGGACTTTTATCTCGGTGAAACGGCTCTCCCCCGCACCGTAGCGGAAGGTCATATCCTGCAGTTCGCACTCGCCGCCCTTATCGCACACCGGGCAATCCAGAGGATGATTGGTGAGCAGCAGTTCCAGCATGGACTTGCGCGCTTGAGCCACCTGCGCCGTTTCCGTCCGCACCACCATGCCCTCAGCCACCGGAAGCGTGCAGGCAGTCTGCAGCTTCGGCATCTTCTCTACTTCCACCAGGCACATGCGGCAGGCGGCTTGAAGCGTCAGTCCTTCGTAGTAGCAGAAAGCCGGCACCTCGATGCCCTGCTGCTTGGCGGCATCGATCACCAGCGTGCCCGGCGCGGCTTCCACCGTGCGTCCGTCGATTGTGAGTTTTACCAGATCAGGCATCTACAAACCTTGTGGGGCCAGGGCTTCTGCCCTGCCGCCGGCCTTCCGGCCGGCGTAATCCCGCACGCGCTCAAATCCAGCACGCAATACAAAGGTTCCGGCCATTGGCCTGGCCGCGAGTTCGCGCCGGGCGGAAGCCCGGCGGCAGACTGGAAAGCCTAGCCCCACCGTCCTCATGCCATCACCGCCTCGCGCGCGTGCTCGAACGGGCACGGCCGGCCGTTCAGATGATCTTCGAACTCTTCCCGAAACTTCTCCACGATGGAAATCGTGGGCAGCGCCGCCGCATCGCCTAATGGACAAAATGTACGTCCCAGCATATTCTTCGAAACATCCGCCAGCAGGTCGATATCGCTGCGCGTCCCGCCGCCTTCGTGAAACCGCACGAGCACCTTTCGTAGCCACGTTGTACCTTCGCGGCACGGGATGCACCAGCCGCAGCTTTCGTGCGCGTAGAACCGCATGATGCGCAGCGCCGCTTTTACCATGCAGGTGTCTTCATCCATCACCACCACGCCGCCCGAGCCCAGCATGCTCTTGCGCGCGGCCATAGAATCGTAATCCATGGTGGCGCCTTCGCATTCGGCGGCGGTCAGCACCGGGCACGACGAGCCGCCCGGGATAAACGCCTTCAACCTTTTACCATTACGCATTCCGCCGCCCACTTCGTCGATCATCTGCATGACGGGGAAGCCCAGGCGCAATTCGTAAACACCCGGCCTGTTCACGTGACCGGTCAAACAGGTGAGCTTGGTGCCGCCGGCTTTGGGCACGCCCAGATCGGCGAAAGCTTTGCCGCCGTTCAGAATAATGGGCGGCACGGCGCAATAGGTTTCGACATTATTCAGAATCGTCGGGCACTGAAATGCGCCCACCACCGCCGGAAAAGGCGGCCGGATGCGCGGAACTCCGCGCTTGCCTTCGAGCGATTCGAGCAGTGCCGATTCCTCGCCGCATTCGTACGCCCCTGCACCCGTATGCGTGTAGAGGTCGAAATCGAACCCGGTGCCCTGAATGTTCTTGCCCAGCCAGCCGTGCGCGTATGCTTCCGCGAGCGCCTTATCCATCACTTCGATCAGATAACGATATTCGCCGCGAATATAAATCCAGCCCTTGTGCGCATCCACCGCGAGGCCCGCAATCAGGCACCCTTCGATCAACTGATGCGGATCGTATTCCATCAGCAGTCGGTCTTTGCAGGTTCCCGGCTCGCTTTCATCCGCGTTCACCACAATGTATTTGGGCTTCGGAGAATTCCGCGGAACAAAGCTCCACTTCATCCCGGTTGGAAACCCCGCGCCGCCGCGCCCGCGCAGATTGGAGATTTTGACTTCTTCAATGATCGCTTCGGGCTTCATCCCTGCGGCTTTTTGAAACGCTTTGTAGCCATCGGTGGCCAGATACGTATCGAGCGAGGCCGAGTTGGGCAGGCCGAACCGGCGCGAGAGTACTCGGGTTTCGAGCGGGCTAGGTTCGTTGTACAACATGCTTTATTGTTTCTTCCCCAAGCTATCCAGCAGCCGATCGAGCTGTTCCGGAGTCACAAAATGATGAAAATCGTAGTTGACCTGGATGGCGGGCGCCCACGAGCACGCGCCGATGCATTCCACCTCTTCGAGCGAGATTTGCCCGTCCGGAGTCACTTCTTTGTGACCGATTCCCAGCTTCTGCGTCGCCTGTTCCCAAAGCTTATCCGCATCCCACAACAGACAACTGATGTTCGTGCAGATCTGGACGTGATACTTGCCCATCGGCCGGCGATGCAGCATCGAATAGTAGGAAATGACTTCATTAACCTGCAGCGGTGTCACG
This sequence comes from Bryobacteraceae bacterium, assembly GCA_036557125.1. Taxonomy (GTDB): domain Bacteria; phylum Acidobacteriota; class Terriglobia; order Bryobacterales; family Bryobacteraceae; genus PSRJ01. The sequence continues at coordinate 15,700 of DATBID010000640.1, forward strand.
CCAACCCGCCGCGCCACTTCCTCAATCAGTTCCTCGCTGCAGCTTCCCACCTCATCCTGCGCATACATGAGCATGGGAATCATGGCAGCGCGCTCCCGCCCCGGTGGATAACTCTTCAGCAGTTTTTCAAAACGTTCTTCTAACGCGGGAGAAAAAGTCATATCTCGAAAACCGGTTTATGGGCCGCAGATAAACGCAGATGAACACAAATAAAATGCTCGGATCTAAATCGGCGTTTATCGGCGTTCATCGGCGGCCAATCCTCACCTATCCGTATCCCCCAGGACAAAATCCATGCTTCCGATCGACGCGATCACGTCCGCGATCAGAATTCCCTCGACCAGCTTCGGCACGGCCTGCAAATTTCCGAAGCTGGGCGTCCGCATGTGCACGCGGTAAGGCTTCGTTGTTCCGTCGCTCACCACGTAATATCCCAACTCGCCGCGGGGCGATTCGATTACCTGGTAAACCTCGCCCTCCGGCACTCGGAAGCCTTCCGTCACAATTTTGAAGTGATAGATGAGGGCCTCCATCTGGGTCTTCATCTTTTCGCGATCGGGCAACACCACGTGCGGTGCATCCGCCTGCCACGGCCCCGAAGGCATCCCTTCCATCGCCTGTCTGATAATGCGCGCGCTTTGCCGCATCTCCTCGATCCGGCACTTGTACCGCGAGTACACGTCATTATCGGTACTGGTGGGCACTTCGAAATCGAACTTGTCGTAACTGGAGTACGGCTGGTCCTTGCGCGCGTCCATCTTTAATCCCGCGGCACGCAGCATCGGCCCGGTAATTCCCAGGTCGAGCATGTCTTCGAGCGAAATGTAGCCCACGCCCTTCGTGCGCCCGATCCAGATGGGATTGTTCGTCAGCAGGTTCTCATATTCATCCACGCGGCTCGGAAATACATCGATAAACTTCTTCACGCGCTGATACCAGCCGCGCGGCGGCTCGAGCGCCAACCCGCCGATACGGAAGTAGCTGGTCATCATCCGCTGGCCCGAGAACATCTCGAAGATGCGCAGAATTTCTTCGCGCTCGCGGAAACAATACAGAAACACGCTCATCGCGCCGATATCGATGGCATGCGTTCCCAGCCAGACCAGATGGCTGTTGAGGCGCGTAAACTCGGTCAGCATGACGCGCATCCACTGCGCCTGCGGCGGAATCTCCAAGCCGAGCAGTTTCTCTACGGCCAGGCAGTAGCCCAGGTTGTTCGAGAGCGGCGCCAGATAGTCCACGCGGTCCGTGAGCGTCACCGCCTGCTGGTAGTTCTTGACTTCGAATTCTTTCTCGATGCCGGTGTGCAGATAACCGATGTCGGGCTCGCAATGCACGATGATTTCGCCATCGAGCTCGATTCTGAGGCGCAGCACGCCGTGCGTGGAGGGGTGCTGCGGCCCCATGTTGAGGACCATCCGCTTTATGCCGGTTTCCGTGGTTTGCGGTTCCTCGAGTACGGCCGTTACTTGCCCCGGAACACCCGATTCGCTCATAAGCTAGACCCTCGTCCCCGTCACCGGATAATCCTTGCGCAGGGGATGCCCTTCCCAATCCTCCGGCATCATAATTCTCTTCAGGTTGGGATGATTTCGGAAGGAAATGCCAAACAGATCGAACACTTCGCGCTCATACCAATTGGCTGAGCGCCAGACCGAAGTTACCGATTCAATCTCAGGCGTTCTCCCGGAAACGGGGCACTTCAGTCGCAGCCGCTCCTTGCGATCCACCGAGTGGAGATGATAGATCACCTCAAACCGCGGCTCCGCGGGAAAACGATCCACCGCGGTTACGGAACTCAGCCGGTTGAAATCGCGCTCGTATTTCAGGAAGCCGCAAACGGCAACGACCCGCTCCGGCGCAATCTCCAGCGTCAGTTCACCGCGGTCATACTTGCCACCCGTTACGGCCGCTGCATCAAAACTCTCCACGGCGGCTGCCATGGCGTGTTCGAGTAAACTCTCAGGTAGCATCTCGACTCGTTATCGCCTTTCGCCTGGACGAACAGGGCGGTCCGGATGCGCCGCCCAGTTCAGCGCGCCCTTCTTCCAGATATAGAAGAAGCCGGAAAGGAGAAGAACCACAAACACCAGCATTTCGATAAAGCCGAACATCTTCAGATCGCGGTACACCACCGCCCACGGGTAAAGGAAGATGGCTTCGATATCGAACACGATGAACAGCATCGCAACCAGGTAAAACTTCACGCTGAAGCGGCCGCGCGCGTCTCCGGTCGGCACGATTCCGGATTCGTACGGCGTGTCCTTAACCCGATTGCTCACCTTCTTCCCCAAGAAATAAGAAATGGCGACCAGCACTGCCGCCAGCACCACGGCCAGCAGCCCCTGCGCAAGGACAGGGAAATACAACTCGGTGTAGGAGGTGGGCATCTGATTTAGGGGAACTTGGGGTTCAACCTTTGACTATAATGGTTGCAAAACTGGAGTGTCAACCGCGTCACAATGCCCACGCCCGTAAACATCGTTGTAAATGGCGAACCGCGCAGCGCGCGCGAAGGACAAACGATCCTCGGCCTGCTGGAAGAACTGCAACTCGATCCCTCGCGTGTGGCCGTCGAGCTCGACCGCCGCATCGTGAAGCAACCATTGTGGGCTGAGACGGTGCTGAGGCCGGGCGCGGAGATCGAAATCGTGCAGTTTGTGGGCGGAGGGTAATAAATAGTGGACGTGACGATCAATCTATCAGAGCATGATACTGCTCTGCTGGAGGCGCAGGCTCGCGCGGCTAACATGCCGGCTGAGCGCTATCTTGCCACCATTGTTGCGCGCGCCCTGGAACGCTGTCAGCGCCGTGCCGCGGATGATTTAGCCGCGCATCTCGGTGTCATGGCCTCGCAGGTGTCAGCGGATACGATACCGGAACAAATGGAAGCTGCTCTGGAAGAAGCTCTCACGCACGTTCGGCTGCAGCGCCCCTGGCAGGCATTGTAGTATTCCAGATCATTCCTGCTCAGCAATCGCCTGATACGATGGATTCGAAGGGACTCGCGCCCGTGCCGAATATCTCTATCCACAAGGCCAGCGATCTGCCAGAGGGTTTGAAATCCGCCTTAGAACAGCTCTTGGACAGGCCAATTGGGGCCGATGAGGAAGTCAGTATTGCCGCGGTTCCGCCGCAACAGGTTCCACCTTCGGAAAATCGCTCGGCGCTCGCCGGAAGGCTCGAAGCGCTTCTCAATCGCCGCGCAGCGAAGGTAAGGGATATCAACGACCAGAAAATCGACGCTGCTATTGACGAAGCCGTTGATCATGTGCGGCACCGCCGCAGATGAGGATTGTCCTCGATACCAATATTCTTGTCCGGGCGAACGCGAAGGCCAGAGGGCCAGCACGCGAACTCCTCCTGCTTATCGCAAATTCTACTGAGCATACTCTGCTGTTGTCCCCATTTCTGCTTGGGGAACTGGAGCGGGTATTTTCTTATGAGCGCGTTCGCCGTGTATCGAAGCTGACGGACGAAGAAGTAGCCGAATACCTGGGCTATCTGCGGTCAAAGGACATTACCGAGTTCGTCTTCCCAGGTCCAGCGCCGCACGTAGTGCCGGCCGATCCGGATGACGATCCCGTCGTTCATACTGCTGTCGTGGGAAGGGCCGGTGCACTCTGCACTCTGAATCGGCATTTCTTTGATTCTAAAGTTCGGGAGTACTGCCGTGAGCGCGGAGTTGTGATTGTGAACGACCTGGATCTCCTCGATATCCTGCGAAAAGGTTCTTCGTGAGAACTCAAAACGCCACTCGCGTCTGAAACTCCAGCCTCCGGTTATTCGCCGGCGCGCTCAACACGCCTCCGCCGAAACCGCCATTCAGCATCGTGGATTCCCCAAATAACGGCGAGAGAATCTGGCCGACATAGCCGCCGTGATTCGTGTGGTTAATGATATTGACCGCGATCACCGAAAACGTCAGGGTCACACGCGAATCGCCGCCGCCATCGAGCGCGCTGAGCAAGCTGCCATCGCCCAGCCGTGCCGTAGGCGAGATGCCCGCGCTGCCGGTTCTCGAACCGAAACCGAACGTGCGCGCCAGGCGCAGGTTCAGCGACACCAGGCCCGTGCCGGTAAGATAATTCCGCGGCACAATCGTTCCCCCCGGCTGGGGGTTCAGGTCGAATGCGCCGAACTGCGTCGCGCGCACAGTCTTGCTGTTGAGATTGGTGGCGAAGGCGGGCCGCTCGAGCGGAACGCTCAGGCTATCGCCGTTCAAATCCTCGCCGATAACCATGTCGTACGGCGCTCCCGAAGTCACGATCACGAACGGGTTGAGGCGCAGACCCAGCGGCGCTGCCACCGACCCGACAAGCTGAAAGCGGTGGCGGCGTTCCAGCGTCGATCGCCCATAATCCAACCGGAAATCGTAAGGGTCTGAGGGTGAGCCACCGTTATCCACATCGCTCATCATCTTAGTCAGGCTGTAGCTCCCGAATAGCGTCACGCCCCGCGTCGGCCGCGTGTTGAACGTGACCAGCATCATGTTCTGGTTGAAAATGCCGCCCGATTCGTATTGGAAGATGGGCCCCTGGCCCGGATAGGGATTGATCGTAGTTCCCGGAAAGGGCGTGTTGATATTTACGTTCTGCAGCAGGTGCATGCCGTGAACGTTGACATACGTTACGGAAACTGTAGTGCTCGCCGGAAGCTGCCGTTCCACGCTCGCTGCGCTTTCAAGCAAATACGGAGCGCGCAAGTCGCGATCGAGCCGGTAAACCGTCTCGAGTTGCCCTTCTGACGCCAGTTGCAAAGGCGTCGGCAAATTGGGGAAGAAATCCGGATTCCGCACCGTATACTGCTGCTGCGTCACTCCGTTGAAGCGCAAACTCTCGAGGACGGTGTTCTCTCCTACGCGGTCGTAGAACATTCCCACTCCCGCGCGAATCACCGTCCGGTGGCGAACGTCGGCGGTTTTTGGCGACCACGCCAGCCCGATGCGCGGAGCCCAATCGCGCCGGTCGCCAATGTTTGTTTGCGTTTCGTAGCGCATACCCAAGCTCAGAGTAAGATTCGGGCGCATGCGCCAGTCATCTTGAAAGAACGGCGCCACATCGAACTGCGAAAACCTGGTCAAGGGATTCCCGGTGGAGAGGGTGAACAGGCTCGCGCCGCCGCCGGCCAGCCGGATCGTTGCCGGGTCTATGTTGTACTGCTGGAGCAGCAGAGTGCGTTCGTACTGCTGCAGGGAAGTGATCGACCCCAGCGTTACGTTGCTCGAATCGATTACAGGATTATTCGGATCGAGGAGTACCGGCGCCAGGGCCGCTCCGAAGAAACTGAAAGTGCCGCCGAAATTCTGGGAAGAACTGCTGGCGATATTTTCAAGCCGCGCGCGCACACCGAAGCGAATGGTGTGAGTGCCGTGCACAATACTGGTGGAATTCGTGGCTTCCGAGTGATCCAGATGGTTGTAGGAGTTGCCCACCTGCGACGAGCCTTCGGTGAATGCACTCGCCACAACAACCGCCGGCATGGCGTTACTGCCGTCTTGAAATGTGCTGGTGCGCGAGTATTGAAATCGTGTTTCGTTCACCATCTCCGCGTTCAGAACGGCGGTTTCGGTGAGCTGCCAGTTATGTTCCAGGCTGCCCAGGGTGTACGCGCGGCTGGGCAGGTTGAACTGGCCGATGCCGGCATCGTTCTGGTTCGTCGTCGTGTACTGATACCGGGCCACCAGGGTGTTATTGGGCGTTAACTGATAATCCACGCGCGGATTAACGAAGGTATTCCGGAACGGGGAAAGCACGGATCGTTGATATGGCTCCGGCTGTAAGGTGCTGGGATTGACCAAAGTGGCGTGGATCACTTCGTTGTTATCGATATACCGCTGGTCCACGTTCAGGAAAAACGACGCGCGTTTCCCCAAAGGTCCGCTCAGCGAGCCGCCGAACATGTAATTGGAATAATCGGGCTTATTGCTCGAGTACGGGTTCCGCGCATTGAAGATGCCGTTGCCTGCATTCAGATATAAAGCGCCGCGCAATTTATCGGAGCCGGGCTTGGTGAAGACTTCAATCCGGCCCATCCCGAGCTTGTCGTACTCCGCGGAGAACGGATTCTGATTGATGCGGATTTCCCGAATGGCGTCCTTGGGAGGCATGGCGCCGCCGCTGAACCCATCTACAAAAATCTCCGCGCCGTTGGGACCCGCTGCCGGACCTGCCAAAGCCACCAGAGCGCTCTGCAAATCGTCGGGGTCGTCGGGAAGAGCTTCCAGATCCTGGCCGCGAAGCACCAATGCGGTGGCATTGGATTCGGGTTCCACGGTGAGGCGCTGCCCGGATTCAGCCGCCACCGTGAGGACCTGCCGCTCCGAACTCAACGTCAATTGAATCGGCGCCTGCACGGTCGAGCCGGCCGCAACTGTGACCTCCCGGTTCACTGGATTGAAGCCGGGGAAGGAAAGGCGGATCGTGTAATCGCCCGGCGCCAGGCCCGAGACGGTAAAACTGCCATCGACCTGCGTTCCCGCGCTCCGGCGCATGCCGTGGCCTACCACGTTCACGGTAGCGCCGGGAATTACGGCCCCGGAATTATCGGTGAGGATACCGCGTAACGAGCCCGTTGCCGATTGGGCGGCCGCTATGGAGACCATCGACGCGTATACCAGCAACCACCACCCGAATCTGCGCAATAGGAGCATTCGATCCCGCCTTCTTTCCCTTTTAGTACGGAATCGGACCTAAAAATGAAAAGAATCGTAAAGCGGGGTACTGATGGTACTGGAGAGCCGCGGCTCCTATTGCCCTAGCTCAGCCCCCAGGTCGCCTGCCCCTCCACCGCCGCCCAGGTTCCAGCCGCCAATGAGATTCTGCACGAGGCTGGCTCCGGCAGTGACGATCGGCTCGATGCCCGCAACTACCGTGATAGCTGTGACGTGCCCAGTATCCTGCTGCGGGCTGCCGGCTAGGATGATCGCGGCTCCGGGCTTTAGATCCGCAAGTGTAATCATTGGCAGGCGGTCCAACAACTGGCTGAGATCGGTGATCTGAGCGCCCGCGCCTCCCCGCCCGGAAACTGCCGGCGCGGGTGTGCTTTGCCCGTTCGGGATGATCCGTTGGGCAATCACATTGGCGAGGCCTTCGGGAAGCCGCCGCGTATTCGAGCGCGGCGTGACCAGAACCGTCACGGATTTCTTGCTGAGCAGATCGCTCAGTTTAATATCGCCATGTTCGGCGTCAATCGCCGTGATCACCCCTGCCACGCGGGTAAAAGTCCCGGAAACCACTCGTTCGGCCGAGATTTGGAGCGCGTCCTGATCCTTGTTGCCCAGCACGCGCACCTGGTCGCCGGCCTTCATCTCGGCAATGGTGCTTTCCTTCGAATCGGCGTACTTGGCGGAATCGGAAGCGTACCGCCGGTATTCGGTTTTGTCGGTGGCAGTCACTTTATACTTTTTGTCGCCCACTGTCAGCACGAACGTCTTCTCCGCCGGATCGACGCTGGCCAAAATGCCGGATGTGCCGCGCTTGCGCCAATCTTCCTGCTCGCGCTGCTGCAATTGCGCCACATCGGCCTTGTTCATGATCACCACCGTGCGGGCCTCAAACTTGTCACTGGCCTTCGTCCCAGCGGCGAGCAGCCGGTCGCCCACACCAATATCGCCGAACGCGATCCGCGTGGCCTTTTTCAGGTCCGTCTCCCCGGGAGGGACTCGAAGCAAAATGGCCTTTTCGCCGATGCTGATCTTCACCGCCGCGCCCTTGTCCTCTTTCAGCATCACGGCCCGGCCTGCGGCGTCTATGGAAGTGACCTCTCCAATGGTGCGGTCGGCCGCGGGCTGGCTTTGCCCGAAGAGCAATCCAGTCAAGGCTAGGGCGATCAGAGATGCGGATATCGAAAGAGGTTTCATTGGCAGATCCTTCGTTGTGGTTCCCCTAGTGGGGCGAATGGCGGCAAATCCCAGGTTACATCGCTTATGCCGGAGACAGGAAAACGGGGACGAAAAACCGGAGAGAGAAATGCCGGAACGCCGCGCCCTGGGAATATCGCCCGGCGCGGCTTCCAGCGATCGGACAGAAATTCTAGCGGAGGTCCTTCTTGGGCTCTTCGCTCTTCTTCTTCTTGCCCTTCTTCTTCTTGCCTTCTTCTTGCTTGGGTTGATCCTGGGCGAACGTCACGGCAACGCTGCCGAAGGCCAGCGCCATGCCGAGCATGAGGGTCACAAGTCTCTTCATACTGGGGTCTCCTTTTTTATTACGACTCTACGTCGTTCTTTGCGCTATAGTATCGGATTTCGCGTGAATTAGCACTTAAAGGGAAATTAAATCCAATTCATTCGCGGAAGCTAATTCACCTTTTACATCTGCGACTGTTCTGGTCGCTCTTTGCGTATAGTATCGAGCCGCGCATGAACTCGCGCTTAAGACGCAATTAAAATAGGTTCATTTGTCCTGTTCACCACACTTTTGCAGTTTTTTTCAGAAAGCAAGTCGCGCGGTCTCAGTCACTTAGTAATCTGCGTCCACTGGGAGCGGCCATCCCGCCTGTTACAGTGAGGGCGTCATGAGGAAGCCCGAGATGGCAAGGCGGCTAGCACGGCGATCCGGCGTGAGCGCCGCCCAGGCTGCGGACCGTCTGGACCGCGCGGTATATCAGATCTTGGAGAAACTGCGGCGGGGGCAGGAAGCTCCGTTGCCGGGCTTGGGGAAATTTCACATAGGACCCAATGGAAAAATCCGCTTCCAACGGGAGGATGCCGCGAGCGATGAGTGACCACGGCGTGAAGCATTGGTCCCCCGCACAGGAATTGGCCCACATGGTAATTCGCGCCCTGGCGCGCGGCGTGCCAGTGGAAGTAGACGGGCTGGGGATTTTCTATCCCGATGTGTCGCACGGGTGCCGCTTCGAGCCCCAATTGCACCAGGTGTTTTTGGCATACGTCGAAGAGGACCGTGAGACCGCGGAGTGGCTTTACCAGGCATTGGAAGCCGAAGGCTTCGCTCCCTGGATGGATGTGCGCAAACTGCTGCCGGGGCAGAACTGGCCACGGGCCATTGAAGCGGCCATCGAGACTTCGGATTTTTTTGTCGCCTGTTTTTCCTCCAGGTCGGTAACCAAGCGCGGGGGGTTCCAGGCGGAAATCCGCTACGCTCTCGATTGCGCGCGCCGCATCCCGCTGGACGATATCTTCGTGGTTCCCGTGCGTCTGGATGCCTGCCGCGTCCCGCGCGCCGTGCAAAAGGAATTGCAATACATCGATCTGTTCCCGGATAGAGACCGCGGGCTCCGCCGCCTCACCGCGGCTCTGCGGAGGCGGAGCCGGTTCTAATCAGAAAAGAACCCGAACTAACTCGTCGATAGTATTGATCTGTTGGCAGGGAACGTCCGGCGTCTGCCAATAGGATGTTCGGCGCCAGACAGCGGTAAGGCCGGCGTCAAATGCTCCTCGGACGTCCACAATCGGATGGTCGCCAACGTACCAGGCCTCGGCAGCTTCAACTCCGAGTCGGTCGAGCGCGCGCTCAAAGATTCGGCGATCGGGTTTTCGAAGGCCCTCGCGCTCCGAAATCAGAATCTCATCCAACAGGTCGGCGATCCCGAGTTGACGTATTTTCGCTTCCTGCATAGGGGTCGAGCCATTGGTAATGATCCCCAGTTTCAAGCCATGGGCGCGAAAAACGGCGAGTGCGGAGGGGACCTCCGGAAAGACTCGGGAAAACAAGGCATACGTTCGATGAAAATGGGCGGTCAGATGCTCTGCCATGGTCTTGGATAAACCGAACTCCTCTGCGACCTCACGATAGACCACGGCCTTATCAACATAGCCGTGATCGTCTAGCTCGATGACGCGCCGCACGAAGACCGCGCAAGGAACCGTTTGGAGTGCCGCGGCGAACGCATAATATTGGGCTCGCACCAGATCCGCGAAGCTCGTATCCCGGTCGAACAGCGTACCGTCAAGATCGAACAGAATCGCCTTGGGTGTCGGCGTCATCCTTCGCTCTGGCACTCTAGCCTCCCACAGCGGCTCTGCCGATTATTTGCCGGGCGCCGGCTCCCTCTCCGCCACCACCACAACCTGCATGTCCTTTGCGATATTCACGATCTTCTGCACCAGGTCCCGCGAGACCAGATTGAGTGACCAGTGGCGCTCTTTGGGGCGCGCCAGAAAAATCTGCGTGATTTGATTCCGGCGCGCAAAATCCACTACTGCCGCGGCAACATCGGAACTCTCCAGAATGCGCGTTTCAATGTGCAGGTTGCGGGCGAAATTCAAATGCTGCGCGATCGCTTCGCGTTCGGCGGGAGGCAACCCGGCCAAATCGCCCGAAGGCTGAACGGCAACCGCAAAACACTCCGCGTCCAAAAAATCGCCGACCCGCTTGGCGCGCCGGATTACCATGGCGCTGGTCGGATCCGGAGTAACCAGCACCAGAAGCTTATGATTCACGTCCGGGACCGCGGACGCCCCAATCGGCAGCGGCGCCCCATCGACTGCCGTACGGTGCACCACCTCGTGCGCGGTCTCCCGCAGCGCCAGCTCGCGCAAAGCCACCAGCGTCGATTCGCGAAAAAAGTTTTGCATGGCCTGCTCGGCTTTCTCGCGGCCATAAATGACGCCCCGCGCCAGCCGGTGCAGCAGCGCCCGCGGAGTCAGATCAATCATCACCACTTCATCGGCCTGCTGCACCACCCAGTCCGGAATTGTCTCCCGAACGCGAATTCCGGTGATGTGCAACACCTGATCGTTCAGGCTCTCCAGGTGCTGGACATTCATGGTGGTGAGCACATCGATACCCGCTTCCAGCAGCATTTGCACGTCTTCCCAGCGCTTCGCTCGCGCCGATCCGGGAACATTGGTGTGCGGGAACTCGTCAACCGCGCAGCATTGCGGGGCGCGGGCCAGAATCGCGTCGGTATCCATTTCTTCGAAAACCGAACCGCGGTATTCGATTTTCTTTCTTGGAACAATTTCCAGGCCTTCTGTTTTGAGGATGGTGTCCTTGCGTCCGTGCGGCTCGAAGTAGCCGAGCACGATATCCACGCCTTTAGCCTTCAACTCTTGCGCTTCGATCAGCATCTGATAGGTTTTGCCCACTCCTGCGGCATAACCCATGTAGATTTTCAGCCTGCCGCGACGCACGTCCGTCATTGTGATTTCGGCCCGGCTATTGCGGAAACACCCGCACGTCGATACCTTGCGCGCCTCGTAGGAGTTTATCGACCGGATTGCCCCAGATGCTCGAGCCGATTCCGGAGCGCTGGCTATGACCGATGAAGATCTGGGTGATGCCGCCTTTCGTGGCAAAATCCAGAATCGCCTGCACCGGATCATCCCCTTCCAAAATGACGACGCGCGCGCCCGCCGCCCGCGCCAGATCGAGTCTCTGCTCCAGTGCAGCTTTGTCCGCGGGCGAGATCTGGTTCTGGCGGACGTAGGCCACCAGCAATTCGCCGTGAAACCGGCCCGACATCAGGCGGGCAGATTCAATCATTTCCCGCGCATTCGCCCGCGGTGTGATGCACACCAAGATGCGCTCGTGCGCGCCAAAGTTCTGGCTGATGCCGTGCGCCTCGAGATATTGATTGAGCTGCTGATCGACCACATCGGCGGTGAGCAAGAGCGCCAGTTCCCGCAACCGCGAGAGCCGCCGCGACCGCTCCTCCGCGCTGGCGGCTTCTTCGGGAGAGCGCTCGATCGGCTCTTCCGGAGGCGCATCCACAAGTTCGATTTCATCGGCGCTCTTGATGAATGCGCCCGGCACGGTCTGACTCACGTGTTTACCGGTGATGGCTTCGACTTCTTCGTGCAACTCATCGACGTATTGAATATTGATCGAGCAGATCACTTTAATTCCGGCGCACACCAGCTCCTCTACATCCTGCCAGCGTGTGGGATTGCGTGCTCCCGGCGGATTGTTATAAGCCAGCCCGTCGACGAAACAAACCGCCGGATGGCGCCGCAGCAGAGCTTCCACATCCATGGCGCTTCCGCCATTGATCTGCTTCAGCGGGATCACTTCCACCCGCGCCAGCAGCGCCTCTTCCTCAGGCCGCATGCGGGGCTGCACGGCACCGATCACCACGTCCTGGCCGCGTTCCTTCCGGCGGCGGGCCTCATCCAGCATGCGAAAAGACTTGCCGACACCCGAAGCGTATCCCAGGAAGATCTTCAGGTGACCTTTTTTTGCCGCCTGTTCTTCCGCCTGGCATTCCAACAGGAACTGCTCCGGAGTTTTGCGGGCAGGCTCGCGAACCATAACTCTACTTTTATTCTTCCACCATGCGCAGGCGAAGATGCCGCAGATTGGGAATCAGAAAGTCGGGGGCGAGGGCGCGCAACTCCTCCGGGGGAGTGATGCCGGTTTTGACCGTGATGATGCGAATCCCGTTAGCGCGCGCCGCCACAATGTCGGCCGGTGCATCTCCGATCAACGAAACCCGCGCTCTCCGGCCGATCCAGCCACTGCGCCGCGCTTCCCGGATCGCCAGCCGCGCCAGTCCCGCGCGCGTCCTGGCCATTTCCCCGAATGCGCCGAAACGGAAATACCCCCGCAGCCCGGCGCGCTCGAGTTTGCGCCAGCCGATGCGCGTGAGGTTCCCGGTCACCAGACCGAGCAGCAAGCCGCGCCGCGTGAGCCGGTCCAGCACAGGCTCCACTCCGGGGCAATGTTTCGAATGCAACACCGGGCACGTGCGCAGATAACGCCGCTCGGAGGCCGACATGATTTCGGGGAGTGACCGCACAATCAGCGCCCGTGCTGCGCCGGCCCGGCGTAGCATCACCGTCAGAATATCGGGGTCCAGCATCCCCTGCACCGGGATGCCGTCCGTAGTGGTCTCGAGGCCCGTCACACGACGGATTCCGTAAACCAGCGCTTCACGATGATGCGGACCGGCGCGGCGCACCAGCGTGCCATCGATATCGAACAGAACCAGAGCGTGGTGGATCAAGCGAAAGCAAATGATAACTCACACGTACGGGATGCCTTTTCCTGCAGCCCCTACCGCCGTCCAGACGAAAATCGAAATTACGGCCGCGATTCGCGCTTTCGCCCGGCCCGCATCGCCATTCATGATCCATCGCCGCTGGATCGTAAACTGCGAGGCGATGCCCAATACGATCAACCCCATCTTCACCGGAAATGAGTAGCTCTCAAAGCATTTGATCGGTTCGGAAAAAGCCATCGGAACTCCGGTCGCGATCAACACCCCGATGCTCGCCAGCATCCACGGTTCAAACTGCCGCGCCAGTTGGGCCGCCGGTAGAAAGCGTTTGCCTACGCCGAACACGCGCAGATTCACGATCAGCACAGTCCCCAGTAAGATGGCCAGGGACAGCAGGTGAAAAGTCTCGATGAGGGGAAAGGCCCAGATAGTGTCGCGCACCGTGGATCCGAGCCAGGTGTTGCCTGCCCATTCGAAATAAGGCCGGAATGATTCACTGAGCATAGTGACTCACGCGTAAGCGAGCGCGCGCCCCATGGCAACCACCCCCACCCATACCAGCAGCGAGCATGCCCCTGCCAGCTTCGCGCGCCAGGGAGTAGGAACGTCCTTGTCCCACGAACTGACTCCGCGAAACACTGTTTTATGAAACACTAGCGCGTTCAAGCCGGCTAGCACGATCAACACAAGCTTCACGCGGAAGAAGGGGCTGTCATAGCACTTCACCGCTTCGGA
>DATBID010000641.1:0-8212 GCA_036557125.1 Bryobacteraceae bacterium
CTTCCCATATCCTCGCCATTGGCTCAAGCGATCGTCCTCTTCGGAGAAGCACGCGACAAAATACTGCGGTTCGCCGGTATCCTGCGCCGAACCGGCTGCGTCGGTGTAGTGGTAGAGTATCTCCGGAATTTGCTTCCCTAGCCCGATCCGCAGCTTTTTTGGGAGGTCGTCAAGGAGTTTTCGGCGAAATTTGTCCCCCTTAGAGACGAGAGTCTGCTTGCCGCCCCGCAGGCCCTTCAAGCGTTCTTGCGAGCGGGTCGGACGTTGCGTGTTCGCGCGTTTTCCGCATCCTGTTCGTGCGCCAAGAAGGAAGAGTGACAGCTTGAGAAGATTTTTTTGTCTGTTCATCTCGCGGCACTTATACCCAAAACCACGACTTTCGTGACCACGTCAATTCGGAGTCGGGAGAGATAATCAAGGCGTGGAGGATCGGTGCAAGACCAAGGCGGGATCCTGAAGCCGGGTGGATATTCAAACGGGAGCGAACCGGTTCGGAACGATCGCTCCGGAGAACCGGCAGGAACTCCTGTCGTTACAACAAAACGATCCCGGATTTCGGAACGATCGTTCCGGAAAATGGCGAAAACGCAGGAAGGCTAATGCGCGGCAGCGCCTTCGGCTGCAATCACCGGCGCCTGCGCGCCGGGGGGGACTGGCGCCAGCATATCCTCTTTCCGCTTGATCAGCGTCGAGGTGTTGTAGCTCGCTACCTCAAATCCATGGCCGTGGGTGATGGCGTCGGTCGGGCATGCCTCGACGCAGTAGCCGCAAAAGATGCAGCGGTTGTAGTCGATGTTGTACACCTTCGCGTAGCGCTCGCCGCCGGAAATGCGAACCGTCTCGGTGTTCTCCGCCGCCTCGATGTAAATGCAGTCCGCCGGGCAGGCCGCGGCGCACAAAAAGCACGCCACGCACTTTTCCATCCCGTTTTCGTCGCGTTGCAGCACGTGCGCGCCGCGGTAGCGCTCCTCGAACTTGGGTGGCTCGTCGGGATAGTTTTCCGTCACGGTCGGAGACATCATCTCCTTGAACGTGATTCCCAGGCCCTTGGCGATTGCTGAGGCAGTACCCAGAATATTGATTTTGTCAGCCATTCGGTCTTTTCTCTATCTTACCGTGGCTCCTCACGGGAGCCTAATTCCGCGATCCTCAACCCGCTTTCGCCTCCGGCACCGAGTCGTTCGGGCGAAACGGGTTGACTCCGGCCAGCGTGCCGAAGTGCGCAATATCGCCTTTGTGCCACCCCTCGCTCACCTCCGACACCGTCCCGTCCTGCGTCACCAGGAATAGCGTCGGAACGCTCGAAATCCCGAACGCGTTGCTCACCAGGAAGCCGCTGGCTTCGGTGTCCAGCAGCATCGGCATCGTAAGCCCGAAATGACGGCTGAAGTCCCGCGTGTCTTCCACGCCGTTCTGCGAGATGCCGTACACCGGCAGCCGTTCCGACTGCAGGCGTTCCAGAAACGGAAAGGTCATCTGGCACACCGGGCAGTTCACCTTGAAGAAGGCCAGCAGCGCTGCGCCTGTGCTGGTGATCTCGTGCAGACTGGTTTGGCCCCCCGCCAGCCGGGGCAGGGTAAATTCGGTTACGCGCGCGCCTTTCTGCAGCAGTTTATGCCGGGTTCCATGCGCCATCTGTTCGATTGTACGACAGCCGGCCGCCTATTCGTTTTTCTTCTCTTCCTGCTTCTGCTGTTGCACGAAGTCGAGAATGTCGAACGTTTTGATCTTGCGGTCGGGGAAAAAGCTGTTGACTGCGTCCTGCTCGTCGTTGAAGATCTCGAAGACTGTCGCCAGCTTGGTCATCACGAGCAGTTCGATATTGCGCCGGTTCAGGTTCAGCAGCTTCATGTTGCCGCCATTTTTCCGCATGCTGGTTTCGGACATCACCAACGCGCCCAGGCCGGTGCTATCGATGTAATCCACGCCCCCCAGGTTGACCACCAGGTTGTGCGTGCCGCCCTGATTGAGCGCGGAAATTTTATCCCGGAACGAGGAAGCTTCGTTGCCAACCGTCAGGCGGCCCTTGAAGTCGAGAATGGTGATGCCTTCGCGTTCCCGCTGCGTGATATCGAGCGCCATAGGATTCCCTATTGTAAGCCGCCGATGGTTCTACCGCATGTAGAACAGGCTCAAGCGCGGTAGCGCGGCCTTCTCCAGCAGGTTCCGCTCCAAATATTGCTTTTCCAGCATGGCGAGCTGTTCCACCGTCATTTTGCCGCGGTACGGCCGCAGTTGCTGATCGAGCTCCCGGCGCGCCTGCAGCAATTGTTCGTCGGTCTGGCGCGCACGCGCGGTAGCGATCATCTTTTCTTCGAGCACGGTCAGGCGCTGCTCCAGCCCTTCGAGGTCGTTGTAGTGTTGCTCCACTTGGCTGGCAAGGCGTTCCAGGGCCTCGGCGATTTCGGCAAAGGAGGGCGGCAGCGCCTCTGCATTGCTTTTCAAATACGCTTTCAGGTCCTCCAGCGGAAAGGGCGGAGCGGCTTCTTTACGGCTCCGCGCCGGTGCGGTCCCCGCCATAACCTGCGCTTCGGTCAGCACCGCTTGCGCGCAAAACGCGAGCGAGTTGACCGTCTGCGTCCTCACTTTGCGCGCGCGCCACTTCTCGAAGGCGCTGTCAATGCCGCGCAGCACCGCCTCCAGCGGCACCCCGGCGTTCTTCCATGTCTCGATCAGCGCCCAGTCGAGCGGCGACAGCAAAAACAGGCTGGTGCCTCGGGCCTTTTGAAAATGCTCCTCGATTTCCGTGAAGTAGTTGAAATAGTTGTAGACCCAATCCGGATCGGTCACCGGGCGCCCTTGTTCCGTTCCCAGATCATCTGCAGGCCTTCCAAGGTCAAATGCTCGTCCAGCGTTTTCAGATACCGCGACCCGCCCGCAATCAGGCGCGCCTGGCCGCCGGTGCCGATCACCTTCGTTTCTGGTCCCAGCTTTTCGATCACGCGTTCCAGAATGCCGTCGATCATGCCGACCGCGCCGAAATACAAGCCGGACTGCATGCTCGCTACCGTATTGGTTCCAACCACGTCTTTCGGCGGGCGGAAGTCGACCAGCGGCAACCGCGCGGTCTTGCTGAACAGCGCTTCAATGGCGATGCCGATTCCCACCGCGATCGCCCCGCCCAAGTATTCGGCGTTTCTGGAAATGACATCGAAATTGATGGTGGTGCCCAGGTCTACGATGACGCACGGGCCGCCGTACTTGTAAAAGCCCGCCACCCCGTTGACCAGGCGGTCCGCCCCGACTTCGTTCGGATTGTCATAGCAGATCGTCAGGCCCAGGTTCGTGCGCGGCCCGACAAACATTGCTTCCGTGCCGAAATAGCGCTGCGTCATCAGAGCCAGTGTGCTGTCGATGGGGGGCACGACGCTGGCGATGATGATGCCGTCGACCGCCGCGATGTCGAGGCCCGCTGGCGCGAACAGGTTGCGCAGCAGAATGCCCCATTCGTCGGCAGTCTGCTCATGAACCGTGCGCAGCCGCCATTGGGCTTGCATCTTGCGGCCGTCGAATGCGCCGATCGTGGTGTTGCTGTTGCCTGCGTCAAGAGCCAGCAGCACGGACTCCTCCTGCAAGAATCAGAGTATCGGTTCCATCGTCTCTTCGCACCACCAGGTACCCGGAGGAGTCCAGCCCCGCCGTGGTGCCTTCGATCCGGCCACCGGGTTGATCGACCGTGACGCGGCGTCCGGCCGCGTAGCTGGAGGACTGCGCGAACAGCCGCAGAATGCTGTCATTGTCGAGCGCCACGAAGGTACCGATTGCCGGGATCAACGCCAGCAGAATGTCCGTGCGGTCGAATTCGCGCCCGGCGTGAAGCCGCAGCGACGTGGCTTCGCGCGCAAGATCGGGCGGAAAGACAGTGTGGTTGACGTTGATGCCAATACCGGCGAGGGCCGAGCCGTTGACCAGCTCCACCAGAACGCCCGCGACCTTTTTGCCGCCAAGCAGCACATCGTTCGGCCAGCGAAGATCGCAGGAAATGCCGGCGGAGCGGGCGATCGCCTCGGCCGTAGCCAGACCAAGGGCGAGAGTAAGTAGCGGTGCCGGAGCGAGGACCGTGGAGAAATAAATGCCGCTGTGCGGCTCGGAATACCACGAGTGTCCGTGGCGGCCGCGGCCTCCGGTTTGCTCATCGGCGAGGACAATGGCTCCGGGAGGCTGTCCGGCGGCGCGCTCCATCGTCGACCGGACAACAGCGTGATGTTCGATGGCGCGGGTAGGAAACGCGGCGCGGAGACGATCGAGGTTCATGCCGTTGGGAGAAGTTCCAGGCGGAAGCTGATGTCTACGGCTCGCGCCGAATGGGTTATGGCGCCGGACGAGACGAAGTCAGCGCCAGTCTCCGCGTAGGCTCGCACATTTTCCAGAGTGATGCCGCCGGAGAGTTCTACCTTGGCACGCCCGGCAATCTCATGGATCCAGTCCGCGGCTTCGGCCGGCGTCAGATTATCGAGCAGTAGATGATCGGCGCCCGAATCCAGCGCCTCGCGTAGCTCCTCCCGGGTCCGCACTTCGATCTCGATCCGAAGACCACTGGCGCGAGCGCGTTCGATGGCGGCCCGCACGCCGCCGGCTGCTGCGATGTGATTGTTCTTGATGAGAATGGCGTCATACAGGCCCATGCGGTGGTTGGTGACGCCGCCGGCGGCCGCGGCTTTTTTTTCCAAAGCCCGCAGGCCGGGCGTGGTTTTGCGCGTGTCGAGAACCTGGCATGGCGTCCCGGCCACGGCATCCGCAAATTCCCGCGCACAGGTGGCAACGCCGCTGAGGCGTTGCAGAAAATTCAGCGCGACGCGCTCGCACTCGAGTAACGTGCGGGCGTTCCCGCGTACTGTGGCCAGGATGTCACCGTCATGGACACACTCGCCGTCCTTGCGCAGCAGCACGAGTTCGTCGACGCCGCCGCGCGCGTCATAGATTTCGCGCAGCACATCGACGCCCGCTGCCACGAACGCTTCGCGTGCCAGGAACCGCCCCGCGGCCTTTTGCGATTCGGGGATGCAGGCGCGGCTGGTGACATCACCGGTGCCGATATCTTCGGCGAGCGCGAGGCGCACGACATCGTTCATAAGGCGCCATCGATTTTGCGCAACTGCGCTTGGTAGTCGGCCAGCTTCTTGCGAATGTTCTCGATCACCTGCGGCGGCGCTTTGCTGAGAAACGTGTCATCGCTCAATTGGCGCTTACTGTTCTCGATATTCTTAGCGAGTTGCTCCCGCTCTTTCTCGAGGCGTTTGCGTTGCGCATCCTCCTGCGCTTTGGGTAAATGAAGCACCAGGTCGAATTCGGAAGTAGAGCGGATCGCGGCCGCTTTGGGCGCGGCGGCGCTATGGAATTCCAGCTTCACCCGCGCGAGTTCCTGAATCGCGGCGGCGTGTTTGCGAGCCGTTTCGAGCGCGGCGTTTCGCGAGTAGAGCGCGCCCTCGAGTTGGGCTTTCGGATCCAGCTTGCTCTCCGCCCGCAGGTTCCGGGCCATGGTCACGATTTGCTGCACAATTTCGACTTCGCGCTCGGCCTTGTAATCGGTGGCCTCGGTCCGGTATCGCGGAAAAGCGGAGAGCGCGATGGATGCGGGGCGGTCCTTGCGGTCCTTGGCCAGGCGCTGCCAGAGTTCTTCGGTCAGAAACGGCATCGCCGGATGCAACAGGCGCAGCGCGTTTTCAAACGCGGCGAGCGTGTTGCGCCAGTCGGCGTTGAGACCGGAATTCTCGCGGAAACGCATCTTCTTCAGCTCGATATACCAGTCGCAGAACTCATGCCAGAAGAACTGCCACAACGTTTGCGCCAGCTCCTGGTAGCGGTGCTGCTCGATGGCGCGCGAGGCTTGCTCGGCGCAGTTGTTCAGGCGGCTGAAAATCCACCGGTCTTCGATGGGCACCTCGAGAGTGGCCGCATCGGGTTCGGGGCGGAACTCTTCCAGCGACTCGGGCAGCCACGGCTCGACTCCGGAACGCTCCATGTTGAGGAACAGAAATCGAGCCGCGTTCCAGATCTTGTTGGCGAAGGCGCGCGCGCTTTCCATGCGGTCTTCCGTGAGGACCACATCCGCCGTCGGCGAAGCGCCCTGCAGCAAAGACATCCGCACGGCATCGGTGCCATATTTTTCCGTGACCACCAACGGGTCGATCACGTTGCCGCGCGTTTTCGACATCTTCTGACGCTCGGCGTCGCGCACCAGGCCGTGGATATACACGTGGCGGAACGGAACTTCGCCCATGAATTCGAGCCCCATCATGATCATGCGCGCCACCCAGAAGAACAGGATGTCGAAGCCGGTATTGAGCAGAGTGGTGGGGTAGAACGTCGCGAGGTCTTCGGTCTTTTGCGGCCAACCCAAGGTGGAAAACGGCCAGAGCCCGGAGCTGAACCAGGTATCGAGCACATCCGGATCCTGCTCGAGATGCGTGGCGCCGCAGCGCGGGCAGTTGGTAGGCGTCTCGCGGGAAACAATGATCTCGTGGCATTCGCGGCAATGCCAGGCCGGAATCCGGTGGCCCCACCAGAGCTGGCGCGAGATGCACCAGTCGCGGATGTTGTACATCCACTCGAAGTACGTTTTCGTCCAGTGCGCGGGCGTAAACTGGATGCGGCCGCTCTCCACGGCATCGATAGCCCTCTCGGCCAGCGGCTTCATCTTGACGAACCACTGGTTGGAGATCAGCGGCTCGACCACAGTCTTGCAGCGGGTGCACTTACCCACGCTCAGCGGGTAATCTTCGATCTTGATGAGAAACCCCTGCTCTTGCAGATGCGCCACCACCTGCCGGCGGGCTTCAAAGCGATCGAGTCCGGCATAGGGACCGGCCGCCGCAGTCATTGTGCCGGTGCCGTCGATCACTTGAATCTTGGGCAGATTGTGGCGGCGGCCGGCTTCGAAATCGTTGGGATCGTGCGCCGGCGTCACTTTGACCACGCCGGTTCCGAATTCCGGGTCGGCCAGTTCATCGAGAATGATGGGGATCTCGCGATTCATCAGCGGCAACTGCGCCGTCTTCCCGTGCAGATGGCGATACCGTTCGTCGGCCGGATTAACGGCGACGGCGGTGTCGCCCAGCATGGTTTCGGGACGCGTGGTGGCGACCGCGACGAAGCCGTCTTTTACGCCGTTGACCGGATAGCGAATGTGCCAGAGGTGGCCTTGCTCGTCGGAGTGCGCCACCTCGAGATCGGAGATGGCGGTGCCGCAGCCCGGGCACCAATTGACCATGTATTCGCCGCGATAGATGAGACCTTTCTCATAGAGGCGCACGAACACTTCGCGCACGGCGGCGGAGAGGCCGGCGTCCAGCGTGAAGCGCTCGCGGCTCCAGTCACAGCTCGCCCCGAGGCGGATCATCTGGCGTTTGATGGTGCCGCCGTACTGCTTCTTCCACTCCCAGACCCGCTCTTCAAATTTCTCGCGGCCGAGGTCGCGGTAATTGATGCCTTGTTCGGCGAGGCTGCGGGCCACCACCATTTGCGTAGCGATGCCGGCGTGGTCGGTGCCGGGCAGCCACAGCGTGGTGTCGCCGGTCATGCGATGCCAGCGGATGGTGACGTCGATTTCAGTGTGTTCGAGCATGTGGCCCATGTGCAGGGAGCCGGTGACATTGGGCGGCGGAATGACGAGCGAAAAGACGCGGCGCGATGGCGCGGCCGCGGCATGAAAGATGCCGGAAGAAATCCACCACTCGGCCCAGTGCGGCTCGAACCGCTGGGGCTCGTACACTTTCTCAATTTGCATGCGGGGACACTTCAGGATAACAGAGGGAAAAGCACCGCCGGCTTTCTCAATGAAGTTCGATGCGAGCCGGCCAACGGCCAAGTCAGCGCGGTGGGATCGGCGGCGGAAGCCGTGAATTGGCCGCGGAGTGGCGGCGCGGAATCTGGGCTGCATCTTCCGGAACGAGCGGCGAGACACTCCGTCGTAATGCATGCAAAACGATTCCGGTGCCTATATAATAGTTGAGATCCAAGGGGGATTCATGAGGCGCCATTTCGCTGCAGATCTTTGTGTGCTCGTCTGCCTGGGCTCGAGTAGCCTGTGGGGACAAGCCGCCACAGCCACGATCACGGGAACCGTCACGGACGCGACGGGTGCGGCCGTTCCGGCCGCGGCCATCACTGCGAAGAACAATGGTACGGGCATAACGCGCACTACCGAGAGCGACAATCAAGGCCGCTATAGCCTTGCCGATCTCGCCATTGGCGATTACGACGTTCAGGCCAG
>DATBID010000642.1:0-9872 GCA_036557125.1 Bryobacteraceae bacterium
CAGCTTTGACCGGCGGAAGTGCAAAGGCCCGTTGAATGGACCGGCGGCTACCGGACAGCATTGTCCGGAGGGCTGGACGCTATATCCGTTTCCGGCGCCCCAGCTCAAAGGCCTTACCGACTCGGGCAGCGCAGAGGCCAGCTACTACGATTGGGTTGACCAGCACGATACCTTCGGGCTCGGCCACAACGTGCCGATCGCAACAGGCAACGGCGAGGACGCGCTAGTCGCGCTGGTCAACGGGAAATTTGTTGTGCTGCGCGTGCCGTACCCAATCGGCTTCTTCGCCAAAGGTCTGGATGGTCGCATCGACGATCCCAAAGCTGGCTGGAAGGGCAAGGGTCTCTGGTCTACGTATGCCACCAGGGCCATGTTCCATGTCGAGGGCGGCAAGGGAACAACAAGCAAAGTGCTTCACTTCCAACTGCGGCCGGACCCGTTGGCGCGGTAAGCCTGCGAGGAGTGATACCGATCCTAGACGGAGGAACCGGCAGATCTCGCTGTCGATTGCAAGTAGCTGTCCACGGCTGTATCGACGCCCCAGAAGATTCTACCCTCACCGAGACGTTCTCTGAAACCGCTGAGAGAGAACAAGTCTTTCACCGGGTCTGTCACCCGCGCGAGGTAGAGCCGAATGCCCGCTGAATTCAGTTCACCGCGAAGCTGTTCCAGCAGATCGAGGCTGGTCACGTCTATTTCCGGAACAGCCTCCAGGTTCAGAATCACTGCATTGAGCGGCTGTGTCGAGTCTTTGACGAGTTTCCGAAGATGGTTTGTAACCCGATTCGCATTCGCAAAGAACAACATACCGTTGGGACGGAAAATCAGAAGTCCAGGGATCAGTTCGGCCTCGGGGTAGCGCTTGATATCGACGAACGTACCGGTGGCGTGGAGTCTGCCGAGCACCGATTCCTGGGGCGTGCTGAGCTTCTTCATAAGCGCGATGAGAGTCAGGCAGATGGCCAGGACCAGGCCTTTCAAAATGCCAAACGCGAGCACCCCCGCAAGCGCAGTCAGCGACACCCAAATACTTCCGGTTCGCAATCGTGCAAAACGCTTCAGTTCACTCACATCTGCAAGGTGAGCCACCGCGTGAATGACAATGGCGGCCAGGACCGCTTCGGGCAGATTGCGAAATAACGGCATGAGAAACCCGAGCGTCAGAATCGTCAGCAGAGAAGTGACCATCGCCGAGAGCTGAGTCCGAGCCCCACCCGCCGCGTTAGCCGCTGTGCCCGACATCCCACCGCCCACGACGATCCCCTGAAAGAGTCCCGAAGCAATGTTAGCCGCTCCTAGCGCCGCCAACTCCTGGTTTGAATCAATTTCATACTTGTTCTTTGCCGCAAACGTACGACCGGCGGCTAGCGCCTCGGCGTAAAGGATCAGGACAATTCCGACGGCCCCCGTTAGAAGTTCGAACCAATGGTCTCGCCCGACGTTGGGCGGCATGAAGTGCGGCATCCCGCCCTGCATGGCGCCGACCACTTCTATGCCCCGCTGCTCCAGTCCGAACAGCCGTACCAGCAGAATTCCTCCGACGAACACCACTAGAGCTGATGGAACCCGCGGCGCAACTGCTCCAAGCCCGAATGTGATCGCAAGCGCGGCCGCGCCGATCGCGAGCGTCAACGGGTGCGTGTGCTTCAGTGAGAAAATGAGATGCCGCAGCTGGTCGAAGAAATCGCCCGTCCCTTTCTCGATTCCAAGCATTTTCGGAAGCTGTCTCAGCATGATCGTGAGCGAGAGTCCGAACACGAACCCCTTCAGGACGGGCTTGGCAATGAACTCCGACACAAATCCAAGCTTGAAAGTAGCGCCGATCAGCAGCAGAATACCCACCGAGACCGCTGTGGCAGAAGCCAGCAGAGCATACTTGCCAACATCGCCTCCCGCTAGGGGCCCCACGAGGGCCGCCAGCATGGCAGCTGATCCCGAGGTTGCAGATACCGCCAGATGACGGGACGATCCGAAGACTGCATAGACGAACAAACCGATGGCAGCGGCAAACAAACCGGCCTGCGGCGCCACTCCGGCAATACCTGCATACGCCATGCCTTCAGGAATCAGCAGGGCGGCGAGCGCAATGCCCGCGACCACATCCGCGCGGATCGTCTCAGCGGAGCAGGACGGCAGCCATGCCGTCGCGGGCAACCAGGCTAACAGCGATGTCTCACGTTTGGATGACATGATTTTGTCGCACTCATTTGCCGGCTGCCGGCGCTGCAGGCAGCAGGTACCGGAGCCCCAGATAAATCATGCTGAGGTTCGCACTCCCGGGTTGGCCGGAAGCGACGTACCACGGATGGCGAATCAGCCAGGAGTACTGACCGCTGAACTGGAAAGAGCCAAATATCGGGTCGCGATGGAAGACGCGCGTAAATCCGGCGGTGATTTCTTGTATGGAGCGGTTCTGGCTGTTCGGTGAGCCGGTGTACCCATAGCCCACCGGCTTTCCGTTTGAGGGGTCGATCGCAACGTTCTTACCGATATGCGTGCCGCCATAGTAAGCCCATAGCTTCCATTTGGGGGTTGCCTGATACTCCACCCCATCCAAAGTGGACATCGAATGCAGCAAGGACGGCGCGCCATTGCCTTCGATAATCAGCGCGGGCGCTTCTCCGAAGATGAACCGGCCGCCGCCGTCGCTGTAAAAGTTTGCAGTGAGAAGCGTCACACGCTTTGTAATTTCAACCCCCATATTGATCGATCCGCCGCCCCCCATTATGCTGAACTGCTGTGCGCTGAGCGGATTGTAAAACGTAAACCGGTTCATCATGCCGGCGATCTCGAGGTGCGTGGCGCGCCCCCAATTTGTCCAGTCGAACGCGACTTTCCCGATCAAATCGAGATTCGGGTTTGGGACGCCCAGACCTCCGGATCCCACATCGACCTGATTGAAATAGTTGGGAGCAAGAGCACTCGGCAGAGTGATGACGCCTGCCCCGCCGGACCCGCCCACATACGCTTCGCCCGATTCAAACGCCACCCCGAGCGCTATGCCCTGCCTCGGCCGGTAGACGGCTCGGAATTGTGGAGTTCGCGCCCACACCAATCCGGATTGAATGTTGGGATCCAGGTCCTGCGTTAACATCAGTCCACTCGGCAGCGCGGAGATGCCTTTACGTCCCGGAGTAAGCATGCTCCAGTTCTGTCCGCCGAGGATTTCCCATTTGCCCGCCTGCACGTCGGCGAAGGCGAGCCGCAATCGCATACCGTAGGAATTTGTCGTAGTCGCGATGTTGCCCGGCTGATATCCCAGAAAGTCGGTTTCGACGACGCCCAAAATGCTCAGGCGGGAAACCGTCGCATTGAGCTGTATGCCGAGACGCGAGTTGGCCGCACTGGATAGCGTCTGTCTTCGCTGTCCCTCGACCGTGTTGTTGAATGGGATCGCCGCAAAGCTCGTTGGCAGTCCGCTTGTCACTGTCTTGGAGCGCCAGACCTGCGAGTAATCGATGAAGCCCGTTGGCGCCAGCACTACGGGGCCTACGCCGAGGGCCAGGGGTGGTTTGCCGCCTTCGATTTCGCCTGGCGGCGGAGGCGCCGCTGGCTGTTTCGTAACACTCTTCTGTAGAGATACTGCCGTTTTCGTCGCTTCGGCAGCGCGTTCAGACGTTGCCGCGGACTGCGATTCGACGGGGCTCCCTGACGTTGGAGCGAGCAGCTTTGATTGCTCGTGCAACATCCGCCGCAGTTCATTGATCTGCTCCTGTTGAGCGGCCACCTGCTTTCGCAGCTGCTCGATCTCATCCTGCAGGTGGGTTTGACCGAAAGCGGCAAACCGGGGCATGCTCACCAGGAGAACGAGGACTGTTGGAAGCGCGGACCGCATGAGAACACGATTGACCCCCGTCGAGCCCTTGATGTATCGTGTGCCACACCGGACTTAGAATCTCGAAGTACGACAGGGTACACATTGCGGGGCGCAAGCGAATGTAGATAGAAATATCGAAACTGCCGCCGAGCGCTGTGCATCACTGCTCCGGACGCGTGCCAGATATTGTGATGAATTCTTGTGCCATGGTGCTGCTCGTTCTTTGTGGCGGAACCGTGACCTGGGGTCAGGAGGTGGGATCTGCTTTAACTGCGGATACGGCGCTAACGAGACTGCTGGATGGAAATCAGCGGTACGCGCGCCACAAGGAACGGCATCCGGATCAATCAGCTGCGCGGCAGAAGGAATTGGCAGGAGGGCAACATCCGTTTGCGGTGATCCTGGGCTGCGCAGACTCTCGCGTTCCCCCGGAGCTGCTGTTTGACCAGGGTCTGGGTGACCTGTTCGTGATCCGGGTGGCCGGCAACATCGTAGACGATGCTGTTTTGGGTAGCATCGAGTACGCAGTAGAGCACTTGGGGACGAAACTGATCCTGGTTCTCGGGCACGAGAACTGTGGCGCGGTGTCGGCCGCGGTCGAAGGCGGAGAGGCCGCGGGACATCTTAGGGCGGTAGGGACAGCAATTCAGCCATCAGTCGTTGGGACGGCGAAGGATCCGGGAGATAAGATTCAATAATTGCGTCATCGAAAACGCGCGTCGTGTTGCCCGCCAGATCCGCGAATCCGAACCACTGGTGAAGGAGGCGGCGAAGCGGAACAAGCTAAAGCTCGTGGCGGCGGATTACGCGCTGGACACAGGTAAAGTCACTCTCCTCGACGGCCATTCATAAGCATTGGACTGCGCTCGCTTCGGTAGACCTGGACGGTTTCGGGAACACGCCGATGCTCCAGCGTTGTCGAGCTAATCACTGGCTGCCCGCTGCGTCGCCTGGGCTGGTCGGATGTTCTGATTCACGCGGAAGAAATTGGTTGGATCGTACCGCGCCTTGATAGACGCCAGACGGCTGTAGTTGGCGCGATAAGTCGCCTTCACACGGTCCTCACCCTCTTCCATCATGAAGTTAACGTAGGCGCCGCCCGCTGAGTGAGGATGCAGGTCGTCAAAGTAACTTCGCGCCCAGTTCACGATCGTATCCCGGTTGGCCGGATCGGGATCCACGCCTACAATCACCTGCGCCCAAGTCGCGTCGCGATAGCTCCATGCCGTATCGCCCTTGCCCGGCCGCGATCCTGCTCCGTTGATGGGATACAGATGCATGGTCGAGAACATGTTGGGCAGCTCGCTGGCGTGCTTCATATGAAGATCGATCGCCGCGTCGCTGATCTGGTTGACGAAGTCTGCCTTCCAATACCACTGCAGGCCCGGCGGGTAAATGGGATCGAACAGGCCTTGTAGGGCTGGATGCGGAATGGGCCCGCACAAATCGAGCACCGGAGGGAACATCTCGCGAATGGGCCCGAAAGCAGCCTCGGCCTTATCTAGTCCGCCGGTATAGCACCACACGATGGCGCACATTTTCTTGAAATGCAGATGTTCTGGAAAGTGCGGACCGGGCGGAACCACCAGGAATGCGAAGAAGCCGCTCATCTCGTCGGGCGCCTGTTTGATGAAATCCCGATACCACCGCAGGATTTTCGGCGCGTCCTCCAGCTTCCATAACATCGGCCCGGCATAATTGGTGTGCACCGGATGGGCCTGGAAAACGAATGAAGTCACGACTCCGAAATTGCCCCCACCGCCGCGAATCGCCCAGAACAAATCTTCGTGCTGCCATTCACTGACTGTCACGAAGCTGCCATCCGCCAGCACCATATCTGCGCCGATCAGATTGTCGACGGTCAAACCATAGCGGCGGGTGAGGTGGCCGATCCCGCCGCCTAGCGTCAAGCCGCCGACCCCCGTGGAGGAGATGATCCCGGACGGCGTGGCCAATCCGAACGCGTGGGTAGCATGGTCTACATCGGCCCATGTGGAGCCGCCTCCCACACGCAGCGTGCTGCTTTTTGGATCCACATGGGTGTATCGGATCCCGGAAAGATCGATCACCAGGCCGTCATCGCAAACGCCTAAGCCCGCCGCGTTGTGCCCGCCGCTCCGGATTGAGACCAGCATGTCGTTATCGCGCCCAAAACGCACAGCGCTAATCACGTCCGCCGCGTCGGCGCATTTCGCGATCAGCCGTGGCTTTCGGTCGATCATGCCGTTGTGAACTTTTCGTGCGCTATCGTACTCCGCATCCGTGGGCTCAATTACACGCCCGCGTACTGCGCCTTTGAATGACTGAATCTTGTCTTGTGCGAGCATTCGGTCTTTTACTCCCTCCATGA
Organism: Bryobacteraceae bacterium; assembly: GCA_036557125.1. Lineage (GTDB taxonomy): Bacteria > Acidobacteriota > Terriglobia > Bryobacterales > Bryobacteraceae > PSRJ01. The sequence goes on from DATBID010000642.1 coordinate 6,168, forward strand.
AGGAGCATAGGGAACACGGCGTTCTGAAAGCGTTCTGGGAACGTTTTGGACCGAATTTTTAGGATTGGCCGGAGGTTTTCGACACCGCCTCAGCCAGACTTTGCTCCGCCCGCACTTCCCAAGAGCGCGCCCCTATCTGCTTGGCCATTCGTAACGCGTTCCGGTAGGACGTTATGGCCTGCTCCTGCTCGCCTTTTTGGCGCAATAGGTCGCCCCGAATTCTCTGGAGTTCGGGCTGCAGCCATCTTTCATTACTGGCTTCATTCAGGCGCATTGCCTCTTCGAGATGCCGGAGTCCGGTATCGACATCTCCACACTGCCCCGCGGCCTCCGCGATCAGGCTCAGGTAATACGGAGCGCGCAACGCGGCCCCTGTAGCCCGCAGCTCGCGGTAGCCCTCCAGCATTCCCGCGAGTCCCGCCCGCCGGTCCCCCAGCCGCGATTCCGCCCAACCCGCAATGATCGGCGTCCATGCGAGGTAGTAGCGGAAACCGTAACGGCGGCAGACCGCCGCGGCCGCTTCAGCGCGTTCCTGCGCCAGTTCGGGCTCATCCCGAAAATGGTGCAGCATGGCGGAATACGCCAGAGCCAGCGCGAGGCTGAATGGATGGGAAATCGACTCGGCGCGCCCGATCGTCTGACGCGATTGCTCCGATGCCTCATCCGGATCGCCCAGCAGCCAGGTCACATGCGTGAGGTAGGCGCGGCAGAAGACGCCCAATTCAGGACCGAAATCGAAAAATCGGTGCGAGCGCTCGGACGCATCCTCGTGCCGGCAGGAGGCCGCCAGATGTTCGCGCGCCTGTCCCATGGAGCCGAGGTGGCACGCGGTAATGCCCAGACCGAAGTGGCCCGCTGCCAGCAGCATCGGATCGCCATTCTCGCGCGCGAGCGTCAGGTAGCGCTCTCCGATTTCACGGCCGATGGCCAGTTCGGCGCGCACGATATGAAAGGCCCACGACCCCGCCAGCACACCGAAATACCGGCTGCTGTCGCGCGCGACCTCACACAGCACGCGCGCTCGCGCGTAGACTTTGCCGGCCCGTTCGGACGCATAGCCCTGAGTAGCGCTCAAGGAAAGTCCCAAAGCCAATAGCAAATCGAGTTCGAGCCGGTCGCGATCACTCGATGAGGGCAGCGCCTCCAACAGACGCAAGGCCTTATCGAGGTACGCGATTGCCTCCGCTTCGGCGAAGCGGCGCTGTATCACGCGGGCGGCGCGCTGATACCAGGGAATGGCCCGCTCCGGAAGCCCCGCGCGTTCATAGTGGCCAGCCAGTTGGCTGCACACCACATCCGCTTCGGACGGGTTCGAAACCTCGAGCGCTTCCGCCACACGCCGGTGCAACTGCCGGCGGCGCGCCGGTCCGATCGCGTTGTACGCCACATCCCGCAGGAGACCGTGCGAGAAGTCATAGCTGCCGCTCTCGTCCTGCTGCAGGACACGGTGCTTCCACAGTTCGTCAGTCGCCTGCACCACTGCATCCTCGGGCAGGCCGGCCACTGCCCCGGCCAGGTCCACCGTGAACGGCCGGCCGATGACGGAGGCGATCGCCGCCAGTTGCTGCGCGCCCTCGCTGAGCTGTGTCAGGCGGCCCGTAATCACCGCGTGAACCTTCTCCGGTATATTGCCGCTCAACGACGGCCCTGCCCGCACCGTCTCCACTACGAACAGCGGGTTCCCCCGTGTCTGCGCATAGAGCGATTCGGTTGCGGCCGCGCCCGCGCGACGGCCGGCAATCTGCTCCGCCAGCCGCAGCGTCTCGCGTTCATTGAGCGGGCCAAGTTCGATCTCGACGGCCTGGTCCGGCAAGCGGACGGAGGTCGTCACGGGCTCCCCGGTGCGAGCCGTGGCCGCAATCAAGAGCCGCGCGGAGGGATCGAACCGGATTAGATAGTGGAGCCACTCGATGGTTTCCGGATCGCACCACTGCAGGTCATCGATCGCCAGCAGCACGGGCGCTTGCGCCTTTAGCACTCCCCGCGCCAGCGCCTCAAAAAAGTGGCGCTTCTGCCACGCTTCGCTGAATGGCGGAGGATACGCGACACCCGGCTGATCCAACAGAATCCCCGGCAAAACGCGCGCCAGTTGCGATCTGTGGATGGCGGGCAGCTCCTGTACATACGGTAGGATCGCTGTACTACGAAGCCAATCAGCAGCGGCGGTATAGGCTAACGCACGATCCCCCGCATAGCAGGCCGTGCGCGCGATCGAGGCGCTGTCGCCGGTCGCAGCCTTGTCGAGCAACTCCTCCAGCAACCGCGTCTTCCCGATTCCGGCCTCACCGGTGAGCACTACCAGCGACGGGCGGCCGCCCGCGGCGCGCCGCCAGAGGGCTTCCAGTTTCGACCACGCGGCCTCGCGGCCCACCAACCGAATTTCGTGTATGGTTCGGCCCGGCGCGGGAATGCGCCGCTCGGGCTCGTGCGCGGCCGATGTCTGCATGATGCCATCGCGGACCCGGCGGGTCGCCGGCCCCGGCTCCACATCCAGTTCCCGCCGCAGCACGTCCGCACATTGCTGATAAATTCGAAGCGCCCCAGCCCGATCGCCCGTCAGGACATGCAGCCGCATCAGCGTTTGGTAACTGTCCTCCCGCAGTGTGTCCCGGGCCAGTCGCGTCTCCGCGACGCGAATGGCGGTTCTCAGATCGAGGCGCTGCTCAGCATCCGCCACCAGCCGGTCCAACACGCTCTCATAAAGGTGTTTCAACCGTTCTCGTTCGGATTCAATCCAGTCGTCATAGAACGCAGGCAACAGATCGCCGCGGTACAGCCGCATCGCCGTCTGCAGATCCCCGCGCGTGGCCGCCTCCTCAAATGCCACGACGTCGGTGGTGCACCCGTCGGCGGGCTGCCAGCAGAGCGTCTGGTGATCGGTCTTCAGGTATTGGTCGATATCGGGCAACACGGAACGCAGGTGATGCAGCAACTGCCGGAGGTTTGTGCGCGCCTGCGATTCCTCCGAGTCCGCCCAGAACAGGAAAGAGAGCTGCTGTCGTGATACCGCCGTTCCCGAATGGAGCGCCAGGTACGCGATCAGCGATTGGAGGCGGCTGCTCAAAACGCCAGCCGCCGGTTGTCCATTGAGCGTCAGCCGGAACCCGCCCAATAATTCGATTCGCACACCGGCGCCGGCTGTCATCGAAACTATGATGCAACAGTACGTCCCCGGGTCAATTCCAGTCTTTGGACCGTTGAACTCGGGCCCTCCCTGGAATGAATGCGTAACCGTAAGCCGGGAGTGGCTCCTGCTCAGGGCGTCACATGGTTTTCTCATCGAGCGTCCACAAAGCAGCCGGCAAAGTATTGCACGATCTGCTTTGCGGGGCCGCTTGAAGTCATCCAGGAGTCCGCTTAGCCGCGTCGCGGCGCCTAAGATCGCGCGCAAGGGGTGATCACGTGGGGATGCTCGATTCGCATAGGATGACACCAGCCTCTAAGACAGCTATCTGGGGCTTGGTGGTCCTTTTTCTCGGTCCTATTCCAGCCGCAGCGCAGGCGCAAACGTCGCCCCGGCCGGCGGTCGCGCAAGGACAGGCGGCGCAGAGAGACGCCGTGATGCGGGCTCAGGAACCTGCACCGGCGCAGATACGGCGCCCGGAACAGCAGAAGAGTCCACACGATAGTTCAAACGTGTTCAACGACTCACAGGCGCGGCCATCGTCGCCTGTATTCAGGACGCAAGCGAAAGAGGGCAAGAAC
>DATBID010000643.1:0-6456 GCA_036557125.1 Bryobacteraceae bacterium
AACGTAAATCGCAATTGCAAAAAGGCCCACCCGAGCCAGGCTCATACCAGCTAGTGCGGCTCCGGAGTAAATGGCCGCGGGCGCGATGCTGGCGAGGATTGCACAAACCAGTACTGCCAAGGCGGCATTCAGGGAGGTCACCGGAATTCGCCAGCGCGCAAGCCAGACTAGCCCGGCTAACGCTCCGATTCCTGCGAAAAGCAGTCCGGGATGCGGCCCGGAATCGCCCAGCGCAAACGGTAAGGGTGGTAAGAGCAGCGCGGCCGCAAGAAAAGCGGCAATCCACCGGTGGGGCCGCCCCAGTGTCCAAAGGGCAGTCGCCGCGAGCACGCCCGGGGCGATTAACAGAAGTTTCCAGGTCAAGCCCGGCGCGATCGCAATGGCCGCAGCCCACGATCCCAGAAAAACGGCGGGTAGCCATTGGATAGATGGAGCGAACCGGTAATTCGGGGTTATGGCGCTAGCCATCGCGTTCCGCGGCCAGCGCTTCGATCACGTCGCGCCGGGCTCCCGCCCGCTGCAACTCCAGGTTCAATGAGATCGCCAGGTAAACCATGGGAAACAGCAGGCCAAGTAGCAAGGCCGCTAGCACGATGAGCTGGATATCAGGCCAGGAAGGCCGCTCGGGAATTACGCCAGGATCGATCACGCTGAGCCGCTCGCCGCGATAGCCAAGGTCGCTGCGGGTCTCGAGGAGCCGCGCTTCGATTGCGGTAAGCGTCGCCTGGTCAGCCTTACGCTTCGCCCCCAGATCGTCTCTGCGCGCCTGCCTTTGCCCCAGCAATTTTTCCTGGTCCTTGATCTGCCCGTCGTAGCCCTGAATTTGCTTTTCGATTTCGCCCAGCCGCGCCTGGGCGTTATTTTGTTCCTTGCGCAGCAGGCCGGCCTCCGCCGGAGAGGACTGGCCGGCACGCTCGGAGTTTTCAGCGATTTCCAATCGTGCGCTGCCCGCGAGATCGCGCAGTTTGGCCCGAAGCTCCGTGGTTTCGTCGATGGCGTCGCGCAAGCTATCCACCGGCTCGCCGGCTGCCAGCGCCGCCCATTCTGCGTCGTCCCGTGCGACCTGCGCGCGAGCCTCGCGCGCCTGTTTTTCCACCGTAGCAATCAACTCTTCCCCGCTCTGCGCACTGAGCGAACGATCCAGCGAAACTGTTTCTTCCGCCAGAAATTGTGCCAATGCCTGCGCGCGGGCCGCGTCGGGGAGAGTCGCGGTGATTTCCAGGATTCGGGTGTTACGGACCAAGCCAACCCGCAGCACACGCTTCTTCAGGGTTTCAATCGCTTTTGCGCCGGTTAACTGCTGAAGCTGAAATTGCCCGGCCGCTTTTTGGAAAAGGCTGTCACTCTCAGCGAATTCCTCATAGGTTTTCAGAGATTCCAGGTAAACCGGACTGACCGCCATCGCGGCACGCGGATCGGCGCCCGCCGGCGGCTCTATCAAAACTCGCGCGGTTGCCGTATATTCCCGCCTCGCAGCGGCACTTACCACAGCCGCAACGACTACTGCCGCCACGCAACTGAGTCCGATAAAACGCCAGCGCGACCGGAGGTAACTTATGTAAACAAGCAAATCTACCGAGTCAGTACCCAATTTACTGAGTTAGTGTAACTGATATGGCGCTATTGCAGGCCGCTTTGCTCGCGTTAGTAATGTTAATTCTTGCGCCTGGCTATTTCTTTTACTTCGATATTACGCCCAAAACAGTACTGCTCTTCGCCGGCGTGGGTCTGATATTGCTCGTAGACGGCGTCCGAAGGAACCGTCTCAGATACCGGCCGCCGGCGATTTTTTCGGCGCTGGTTTTGTTACAAGTGGTCTCGCTGGCAATTTCCACGATTGTCTCGAAACGGCCCGGCCTATCTCTATTCGGCAGTAACTGGCGGAGCTTCGGAACCGTTCCTCAGACAGCGATTGTGTTGTTCGCATGGCTGGCCGCTCGAACGTGTGCCGGCCGGCCGGAACGAATTCGTACGATCCTTCGTGGCGTCACTCTGGCCGGAATTTTGAGTGCGGCGTACGGCATTCTGCAGTATGCAGGGTGGGATCCGCTCCTGCCGCCCGCCGGTTACCACGTGGGAGAAGGGATCTGGACCATTGTCCGCCCTCCCAGCACACTGGGCTACGCCAGCTACTTTGCCACTTGGCTGCTATTCGCCGCTTTTCTCGCGCTGGCGCAGTATTCGATGGAGAATACTCGTGTCTGGCGGTGCATTGCCGCCTGCGGAACGGGATTGACCACGGCTGCTATGCTCGTTACCGGAACTCGGGCGGCAATCCTGGCGCTTGTCGCAGGCGCGATAGCCTGGGCGAGCCTGAAAGGCCTCCAGGTAACGCGGCGGAAAGCCGCACTCGCGGGTTTGGCGGCTGCGATGGCAGCGGTCTTTTTCTTTTCTCCACCCGGCTTGCAATTGCGCAGCCGTGTCCGCTGGTTTGTGGAAGATCCCTGGGGCGGCGCCCGCCCCGACCTGTGGCGAGACAGCCTACGGATGGCATCCCACAAGCCGGCCGCCGGCTATGGCCCCGAAACATTTACGGCCGAGTTTCCCCGTTTTGAATCGGTAGCCTTGGCCCGTTCGTATCCGGATTTTTCTCACGAGTCGCCGCATAATATCTTCGTCGATTCCCTGGTATCGCAGGGAATTCCCGGTCTGCTGATTTTGATCGCACTTTGCGGGACTGGCTTGCTGATCGCATGGCGGCTAAAACTAGCGCCGTTTGCGGCAGCCCTGACGGCCGGCATTGTGAGCCAGCAGTTCACCAGTTTTACCATCCCCACGGCTCTGATCTTTTGGACGACGCTGGCCCTGCTGGCAGCGCAGAATGCCCAGGCAACATCGGGATCACCCCGGTTTCCGTTTGCCACTGCCGAAGCGATTGCCGCCTGCGCGCTCCTATACTGTGCCGCGCGACTAGGGGTTGCCGATCACGCCTTAGCTTTGGCTGGTAATGCGCTCCACCATGAGGATCTTCGGGCAGCGGCACACCACTACGAAATTTACAAACGTTACCGTCTCTCCGGCGGCAGTGCGGATCTGTGGTACTCGCGCGGTCTACTCAATATTGCCTTACATTCGAATAATCCATTGACCCGCACGGCTGCCATGCTCCAGTCTGAGGCGGCCGGACTGCAGGCAACCCAGACGGCGGAAGACCCCTTCAACAGTTGGTACAACCTGGCAGTAATTTCCGGATTAAACAACAACGGCTCGCGTGCCGAGAAGTGCCTGCGCGCCGCAATCGCGGCCAATGGAAACTGGTATAAACCGCACTGGACGCTGGCGCAGGTTTTGGCCGCCGAAGGGAGGATCGGCCCGGCCCGAAGGGAAGCGACAATTGCGGCGGAACTCGATGGGGGGAAACATCCCGAAGTAGCCCGAATCCTTACAGAAGTTAGCTCCCGGACCGGTACAGCTTCTGAAGAGCTTTTGCAAAAGTAAATCTTTGCGTCACTTATTGGTTTTATAGATAAGTTCGCCCTAAAATCGAACTGGAGATGCGCTTGAAAAGTTACTTCCACTTTATAATCGGTCTTTTCCTCGCTGCGGCTGCCGGACTGGCCCAATCGGGGCCGCCCACGGTGAGCGGTGTCGAAAACCAGGGTAATTTCAAGGCTGGGGAATCTGTTGCACCAGGTTCGTTTGTAGGAATTTTCGGTACGAATTTTGCCTCCAGTCTGACGCTCGCCGACTCGATTCCGCTTTCGACTAATCTTGCCAATGTCACCGTTACTTTTAACAACGTGGCCGCCCCGATAGTGGGAGTTGTGAATACACAGATCAATGCGCAGGTGCCGTGGGAAGTACTAAGCAATGGCGCCACTGTTGGGACAGCCCAAGTTGTGGTCACGCGCGATGGCGTTGCTTCCGCTCCCGCGACAGTCAACCTAGTATCTGCATTCCCAAGTCTGCTCGCGCTTACCGGGTTGCCCGATAACACCGGCGTGTTGCGGCCGATCGCCTACAACAACAGCGATGGTTCGCTAGCGATTCCGCCGGACGCGTATCCCGCGGGAACATTTCAAGTGACTCCGCGGCCCGCCAAGGTGAACGATCCCAATAGCCTGGTCCTGCTGGCTACTGGCTTGGGCGCCGTGCAGGTGACTCCACCCGATGGCGCGCCGCCTGCCCAAAACCCTGACAATACCCTCGCTACGCCCACGGTTCTCGTCGGCGGAGTGGCGGCTAAAGTCATTTTCTCCGGACTGTCGCCGCAGTTTCCGTCGCTTTACCAGCTCAATATCGTGCTCGATCCCAGCACGCCGACTGGAAACGCCGTTCCTGTGATTATTCAAATGAACGGGTTCCAAAGCCGGCCCGATCTGATGGTCGCGGTCACTAATTGATGAATATCTACGTCATTTCCAATTGAGGGAGCAGACGCATCGGCGGCACACCGCATTACTGCTAACGTCCAGGCCGGAACGGAAGGCCAGGGCCTCCGGCCCATTGATGACCTGTAGAAGATTGCGGCCGTTCAGGTATCCAATAGGACGGTGAAAAAAGCAAGGGCGAACCGTCCCATCGGCCTCGATCACGGCGGAAACCCAGGGCGCGTTGCAGACCGGCGCAACCGGTTCACATAAGCCGAGGTGCGCGCGGAAATGGCGCGCGATGCGCAGCAGCTTCTCGCGGGATTCCAGGACAAACCCGGTATTTTCCCACTGGCTGGCAAGCTCCTCGATCTCGCGCTCCAGCGCCGTGATTTCGCCTTCCGAGAGACTAACTTCCGACTGCCGGGCGGCGGGCCACGGCTGCGGGCGGTTGAATGCTTCGGAACTGAGATCGGCAGCCAAAAACGAAACCGAGCGCAGGCCCAGGTCCCGGGCCGCATGCGCGGTCTGGCAGAGATGAGCATGGTTTTCGCGCTGAACTGTGGAGCGGGCCGAAACGGGGAAATCCGGCCGTTGGCGCAGAATGCCTTCGACTCCCCTGGCCATCAGACGGAAGGCGCCGGGAATCCGGCGAATGCGATCGTGGACGGAGGGCGGACCATCGAGGGAGACAATGGCGTCGTCGATAGATTCCGCGATTTGAGCCACGTAACGTTCGAATAGCAAACCCGTGCTGAGCAGTGTCGTGCGGATGCCGCGCTCGCGCAGAAGGGCGCAAAAACGGAACAGATCCGAGTGCATGAGCGGCTCGCCGCCGGAAAGCGCAACCCATCGGACACCCAGTCGCGTGAAGTCATGGAGATGGCGGCGAAGATCCGAAATACTCATCTCGGCCCGCGCGGGATTCTTCCAGATGTCGCACATCAGACAGCGGCAGTTGCAGCGGCTATGCGGATAGAGAACCACAACCGGAAGCGATTCGATTACCGGATTCACACCGTCACTCGCTTTCCGGCAAGGCGGATATCGCCGCCAATTGCGGCCGAGGCAGCACGCATCAGGGCGCGCACATTGCAGGCGACCAGCCTCACTCCGCGGCCTTCGATGGCAATTGGCTCAAGCCGCAATTTGTGGAGGTTGAACCGCTTGGTTAAAGCAGGAGCGATCATGCGGATCCGGCCGCCCACGAGCACGAGTTCTGGGTCGAGCGCCGCGAGCGCATCGGCCGGGCTTCCGCCAAGGTCCCGAACCGCCAGCAGATCAGCGGGGCCACCTTCTTGTATCCGGCCCCATCCAAGTGGGAGGCGCAACACTTTGGCTGAGCGTTCGGTAACCATTTCGTAAAGCCGACTGGCATTGGTATAGCGGAGCGCAGCACGCAGTTCGTCGGCCATGTCACCATCGGCGGTCAGTGCGGAATCGGTACCGAGCACAACGGGTATGGCCGATTGAAACACGTCCGGTGCAATCGTCCGGCCGAGCGTGAAGCAGTTCGAAGTGGGACACCACACCAGCGAAGAACGGCGCTGGCGCATGAGGGCGATGCCTTCGCCATCGAGCGCCACACCGTGCACGATGGCGGTAGAGGGGCCGAGGGCGCCGGCGGCGTCGATTCGGCCAAGCTCGCCTTGAGCCTCGGCATCGGTGCCTTCGCAGGCGTGAAGCACGAAAGGCGCACCGGGAGGTGTGGCGGCACAGGGTTCCGCTATCCGTGGCGAGAACCGGAGGGAGTGCGCCCAACCGTAACGGCGCACCACGCGCACGGGAAAACGCCGGCCGAAGACTTCCGGCTCGTAGGGATTATGGTGCATAACCGTGGTCGCCCCTGCCAGCAGGTTCTTCAGGCCGCCCCAAAACAGCCGGATGGCTTTCGGAACCCTGAGGTGCTGCATGATGGGCGGAAGTTCGGGACGGTAGATATCCTCAGCCCAAGCCGTGGCATTGGGGTAAGGGCCGCGCCCTAAGCGCGGGAAGAGGTTAAATTCGAGGTGGTCATGCGCGTTGATGAGTCCGGGCAGGATCAGGTAGCCGCGGAGATCGAGCACACTATCGCGTTGGGGAGGCGTAAGGGAGACTCGCCCGGCTTTTATGCCGAGATCGAACACCGCTGATTCGGTGGCGCTGA
>DATBID010000644.1:0-16165 GCA_036557125.1 Bryobacteraceae bacterium
AGGCCGCCGGCGGATTTCCGCGCGACTATATGTCTATCCGGGCTCTACCCGGGGTTGGCGATTATACGGCCGCCGCGATTGCCAGCATAGCTTTCGGCCTGCCGCATGCGGTTCTCGATGGCAACGTGCTTCGTGTGGTGGCGCGTGTAGAAAACGATTCTTCCGATATCGCTTCGGCGGCTACACGCGAGCGCTTCCGCGCCGCGGCTCAATCCTGGCTCGATCCCCGCCATCCCGGCGTCTTCAACCAGGCGCTGATGGAACTGGGCGCCACCGTCTGCCTTGCCCGCAATCCACTGTGCCTCGTCTGCCCACTGACTGATCTGTGCCAGGGGCGCGCCGCCGGAACCGTTCCGCAATTGCCAGTCAAGCTCGGCGGCAAAGAGCCGGTTCGCATTGAGGACACGCTGCTGGTTGCCCGCCGCCGCGGGCGCGTCCTGCTCCGCCAAATTGAAAAGACTGCGCGCCGCATGGCCGGCTTCTGGGAACTGCCCACGCCGCGTCACCTGCCGCAATCGCGCCTCTTCAGAGATCTGGGCCAGTTCCGCCACAGCATCACGCATCACCGTTTCGTGTTTCGAGTGGTGCAAAGCGCCGCCCCGCGCATGCCCCGCGACAACGCATGCCGCTGGGTCCCGATCGATGAGCTTGCGAACATTCCTCTGAGCACCACTGCCCGCAAAGCCCTCCGTATCGCCAAAATTCTTTAACATTCCTCTCGGTAACAGTGCTCCCGACCCGTTCGTAAAAGTTATTTGAGAACGAGTGGGTCGCGCCGCGGCCCGGGTTACTACCAGGAGAATCATGAAACGAGTTTCAGTTGTAAAGATCGCAATCCTAGTGGGTGTCGTGCCGGTGCTGCTCTGGGCGTACGAGTTCGGGCCGAATCCCGGCTATGCCGGCGTCCCCGGCGAGAACGGCACTTGCGTCGCATGCCATTTCGGCAAGGACCTGAATGCCGGCGGCGGCAGTGTGACGGTGAACTTTCCCAATGGCATGACCTACACGCCAGGAGTGACGCAGCAACTTTCGGTAACCATTGCCGACCCCACGCAGCGCGTCTGGGGCTTCGAACTTACTGCGAGACCGTCCTCCAGCGCCACCACCATGGCGGGTACCTTCGCATCCACGGATAACAATACCCGCTTGATGTGTTCCGAACCGAACCTCTTCGTGTTCGGCGCGATCCCCTTCAGCGGTTCCAGTTCGCAGGCATGTGCCTCCACCCAGCCGCTCCAATACATGGAACAAAGTGTCGCGGGCTACAATGTCACCAAGGGAAGGCCCGGCTCCGCCAGCTATACCTTCAACTGGACGCCGCCTTCGACAAACGTAGGTAATGTAATCATCTACGTTGCCGCTAACGCCGCTAACGGCGACCTTACTCCCGCCGGAGACCACATTTACTCCACTTCCTACACGCTCACCCCCGCGGACGCCAGTAGCGGCCCCACCATCTCGGGCATTTCCAATGCGGCCAGCGGAGCGGCCGGCGTGGTGCCGAGTTCGTTCGTTTCCATCTATGGTTCGGGTTTCACCACAATCCCTCTCGACACCTGGAGCAACTCCATCGCGAATGGCCAACTGCCTACGCAGCTAGATGGAATCAGCGTCACGATTGGCGGCAAGCCTGCATACATCAATGCCATTACTCCGGGTCAGATCAATGTGCAGGCGCCGGACGTGCCGCTCGGTAATGCTACAGTCACGGTCACTAATTCCAGCGGCGCCAGCGCCACCTTCTCCAGCTCCGTGCAACTGGTCTCTCCAGCCTTGTTTCCATGGCCCAACAATCAGCCTGTAGCCACTCATGCCGATTTCTCGATCGCGGCCGCCAACGGCACTTTTTCCGGCCAAACCACCGTTCCCGCCAAGCCCGGCGAAATCATCATCCTCTGGGGCACCGGCTTTGGGCCGACCATGCCCACGGTCCCAACGGGCCAAGTGCCGGGAGATAGTGCCGGCGCTGCTGTCATGAACCCGGTGAGCGTTAGTCTGGATGGAACCGGCGTCCAGGTAATCAGCAACGTCTTGAGCGGATTTCCCGGCGAGTATCAGATTGCGATCCAGATTCCCGCTTCGATGACCGATGGCAACCATCAGCTCGTAGTAACCAGCAACGGCGTGTCCTCGCCCGCTTACACGCTGGTGGTACAACCCTAAGCCAGCACGCTACCATAAGCGCGTGGAGCAATTCGCGCTCGATTTCGATCTTGTCCCCGAGCGGCGCATCTTCACGGTCAGCGAGCTGAACAGCGCCGTCGCGGCGGTGCTCGGCGGCGAGTTCAGCGACGTCTGGGTCTCAGGCGAAATTTCGGGCACCCGTCTTGCCACCAGCGGCCACTACTATTTCACTCTGAAGGAGCGCGATTCGCAGGTGCGCTGTGTGGCCTTCCGCTCCGCGCATCGCTACTGGAAATTCAAACCCCAGGATGGCCTGGCCGTGCTGGCCCGCGGCCGTCTCGATGTCTACGAAGCCCGCGGCGAGTATCAGCTTCTGGTCGAAGCCCTCGAACCGCAAGGTTACGGCGCTTTGCAACTGGCTTTCGAGCAGCTCAAGAAAAAACTGGCTGCCGAGGGCCTCTTTGCAGCCGCGCGCAAACGGCCCCTGCCGCGCTTTCCGCGGCGCATCGGAATCGTCACCTCGCCGCGCGGCGCCGTGATCGCCGATCTCATCCACGTCCTTTCGCGCCGTTCTCCCGGCGTCCACATCCGCCTCTTTCCGGCGCTGGTACAGGGCGAAGGGTCTGTGGAGGAGGTCCGCCGCGGCATCGAGTTTTTCAGCCGCAGCAGTTGGCCTGATGTTCTGATCGTCGCCCGCGGAGGCGGTTCGCTCGAAGACCTCTGGACATTCAACGAAGAAGCAGTGGCCCGCGCCGTTGCGGCCTGCCGCGTGCCCGTAGTCTCGGCGGTAGGCCACGAAACCGATGTCACCATCGCCGATTTCGTCGCCGACCTGCGCGCGCCCACGCCCTCGGCCGCCGCCGAACTAGTCGTCCCCATCCGCGACGACTTGTTGGAGCGCGTCGCAGTCGCCCGCGCCAAAGCAGCCCAGGGGCTTCGCTACCGCCTGGCAATGCTGGAGCGCCGCCTGCGCCAGCAGGGCATCGAGCGCGCGTGGAACATCCTCCACCGCCGCATCGGCCGCAATCTGCAGCGCATCGATGAGCAGGAATACCGCATGCGGGAGCGCCTCCGCGCCCTCATGGCCGCGCGCGAGCGCGAGCGGCGTGCGCTCGAAGTGCGCCTCCGCCGCTTCGACATGCGTCCCCGCCTGGGCACCGACCGCCGCCGCATGGAAGCCGCCCACGCGAGCGCGCTAACCCGCATCACCGCCCACCTCGCGCGCCGCCGCAGCGCCTGGGAACGGCTTGCCGCCAAGCTATCGCAATTAAGCCCGCTGCGAATCCTGGAGCGCGGTTACGCGATTGTCTCGACCGAAGGCCACATCCTCAAGGACGCTGTCACAGCCCGCCCCGGCCGAGAAATTCACGTGCGACTGGCCAAGGGCGAGTTGGACGCGACAGTACGGTGAGAGCCGTTCGTGCCGATCTTCAACAGCCGAGCGAAAAGCGGAGGGCCGCACAAACTTCATCCATGCGCGCCGCGCTCAGACCTGCGACCCTACGTCCCAGCCGCTCTTGTGCGACTGTAAGCGTATTATGCAAATTAACAGCGCACCGCCCCTTCATGCCGTCTTCAATATCCAGGATCACTTCCGATGGCACCCCGCGCACCGTAGAGGTAATCGGTGCGACCGTTACCGTCGATAGATGGCCAACAGCGGCGTTGCGCGTCAGTATCAGGACAGGCCGCTGCTTGTCGGGGGGAGGAAACCGGCAGAGATGGACATCGCCTCTGCTCAGTCGCGTGGCCATGCGGCAATTTTCTCCCATGGTCGATACTCTTCTTCCCTCTGTGGTTGAGCCAGATACCCGCGCCGGTCCAACTCTTCCAATTCCAAATCCCGCAAGTACTTCAAGTGCCGTTCCAAAGCCTGGCGGATTAGCGCAGACCGATTCATCCGCTGCCGCTTGGCGGCCAAATCCGCTGCCTTCAGCAGCTTCTTGTCCAAAACTACTTGTATCGTCTGCATTGTGGAGTCCTACCCACAGTCTACTCCACACCCAGCGCACGTTCAGAATCAGCTTCCCCCAAAATATTTCCGGAACGCCTCCTGCAACTCGCCCTCACGGCCCGCCACAGCACTCTCCACCCGCCTGCGAATCTCCTCCGACGAGGCGTGCAGAGCCAGGGCTTCGATCGCACTCTCCGCCTCCGTCTTCCTCCCAGAGCGAACCATTTCCACCAGCCAGCCGATCGCTGCTTCCAGACGCGAAATGCTGGCCGCCCGCAGCAGCACGGCTCGGAACTGCGGATCGCGCGCCGCCGTCCACGCCTTGCGCAGTATCTCGAACGCGCCCTCCAGCCGTGTGGAACCGAGCGCGAGCGCGGCTTCTTCGGCTGCCTCGTTGCCAACTGGCAGAAAATTCGCTACGAAACGGAGCGCGCTTTCTCCTTCAATGGCCAGCAGAGAATCGAAAACCTGGCCGATTACCTGCGGGCTCTCATCGCCCACGCGCGCTTTCAGCCGTAGCAGCAGCGCCCCTTCATCCCCCGCCATTTGACCCAATCCGCGCGCCGCTTCCTGGCGAATGGCGGGCGATTTCTCAGTCAGGCCGTCTACGAAACGCCGTAACGCCTCACCCCGTTCCAGGTCTGGGCATTGCGGCAGCGCCAGCAGGCAGGCGCCGCGGAGGTTTTCCGCCGTGTCCACTTCGCCGCCCCACACGGGCTCCATCTGCTTTTGTTCGAGACCCCGAAGAAAGGGCGCCGATTCGGAGTACCCCAAGTCCTTCAGAGCGCGGGCCAGAGCGGTTTTGCCCCAGCATTGCGGATCGCGTTTCACCGCGTCTTCGAAAAGCCGTTCATAAGCTTGCAAAAGATCAGGGGTCAGCGCCTGAAATTGCCGGTCCGCCGCAATTTTCGCGGCTTTCGCTACCACCACGTTCACGCGGTCGGCCAAGGCCTTTCGCAGCTCGGCGACGGCTTCCTCCGCCGGCGCATCGCGCAGGCGGGAGAGCGCATCCAGGCGTTGTTCAACTTTTAGTGCCGGCAAAAAATCTGCGATTCGGAAAGCCGCGGGGTTGGGAAGGTACGGGAGATGTGATCCTGCCACCCGAGGCTCTCCTCGTCCGCCAGCGACCACAACAGCCCCACGATCGTGCCGAGGCTCAAACACGAACCGGCAAAACGCAGAATCCGCTGCTGCGGCTCCGGCGGAAATCCTTCGAACGTGATCAACCGCAAGCCCACCCAGCGCATTCCCGCCGTTTCGGTTCCCGCAATGGCCCAGAACAGGCCATAGGTAAACGCTACCAGCACGAGCGTCGCGGCAAAAATGATGAGGTTCTGCTTGCCCATTACGAATTGGCCGCCTGCCAGCGCATACGCCACCAGAAACAAGCCATAGCCGAGAAACACCATCGACCCGTCGAGCGCCGCCGCAATGGCGCGATGGATGGGCGTGGCCACCGGCGCTTCGCAAATAATGACGGCCTCGACCGTGGTGCTAAGCGTTCTCGGTTGATCCGGAATCGCCGGCAAGAAATCGAGGCTGGCTTGCGCCTCGGATACCCGGGGCGTTGTGGAAGCTCGCGGCTTGCGTGGCTTAGCAGGGTCGGCCCGGCGCGGGCGAGGCTCCACCGGTGCATAAGTCTCAAACGGGATAACGTTCGGCGCCGGCCGGTCCTGAAACAGCGGCCGCTGCACCGCGCGCGAAAGGTCGGGCGCGCTTGCCGTCCGCGCCGATTTCACGGCTGCCTGCGGCGCCGTGGCTTGCTTTGGCGCCGTGGCTAGGGCTCCATCCGTGCGCAGGGGAAGTTCGGCGTTAAGAATATCGCCTGGCTTGCGTCCGCATCGGCGGCACCGGACCTCGTCTTCCGCGTTCCGGCACCCGCAATACGTACAAGTCACAACAAGGTCCTCATTTTCACACCACCATTTGGACCTTATCGGTGTGATACGTTTTCCGATTGAGGTCTTTTTCGCAAATCCTTATTTTTCTAGTTAGCACACCTGTATCTTTTTGTCACGAATTTTCTTCGAGTAATTCCTGCAATTTTCCGCTTACAGTACTGTTGGCACTGGTGTTAGCCACGGTAGCCATCGCTCAGCCCCCAGTCAATCGGCCGGACCAGCGGATACTCGTTGTCCGGCCCGATGCCCCACCGCATGGTTCCTACGACGTCAATGCCGTTACCGAGGAAAAGGAAGGCAGTGTGCGCCACTTGCGCGGTAAGGCCAAAATCGAAACCGACACCATGCTCCTCCAGGCCGACGAGATCGATTTCGACGAAAATACCGGCGGTCTCAAAGCTACCGGAAACGTCTACTTCCATAGTTTCGCCCACAACGAGCAACTCTGGGCCGACCGCGTCGAGTACAACACGGATTCCGAAACCGGCACCTTCTACAACGTCCGCGGCACCGGCTATACCCGCATTGACGCTCGCCCGGGTAGGCTTACCACCAGCGAGCCTTTCTTTTTCCAGGGTCAGTGGGCCGAGCGTCTCGAGGACCATTACGTCCTTCACAACGGCTTCATCACCAACTGCAAAATGCCAAACCCCTGGTGGGAGTTGCGCGGCCGCAGATTTACCATCTTCCCGGAGGACCACGCCGTTGCCTACGGTTCCGTCTTCTGGGTGCGCAAGCTGCCGCTGTTTTACGCGCCTTATTTCTATAAATCGCTCGAGAAATTTCCACGCCGCAGTGGATTCCTCTTTCCCAACATGGGCAACTCCACCAACCGCGGCTTCATGTTGGGTGTGGGTTACTTCTGGGCCATCAATCGCAGCTACGACATGCTGTATCACATCACCGAGTACACCGAACGCGGGGAAGCTCACCACATGGAGCTGCGCGGCAAACCCGGAGAGCGCACCGATTTCGATGCCATCATTTATGGCGTCGACGACCGGCTGGGCGGGCAAGGACCGGAAGGCATCCAGCAGTACAGCGGCTATACCATCACGGGCACCGGCCGCGCGGACTTGGGTAAAGGATGGGTGGCTCGCGGGTCGGTCAACTATATCAGTTCCTTCGCCTTCCGTCAGGACTGGTCGGAATCCATCAATGAGGCGGTCAGTCAAGAGGTTCATTCCATCGGTTATGTCAGTAAGGACTGGTCGAATTACACGGTAGATGTCGCCGCAGCCCGCCTGGAAGATTTTCAAAGCGCGGAATTGCCGGTGGAGAATACAGCCACCGCCAAGACTCCCACCCAAACCGATGCGGTCATCATCCGCAAACTTCCGGAAGTCGATTTCAGCGGGCGCGAGCAGCAGATCGGCAGTCTCCCGCTGTGGTATTCCTTCGATTCCTCGGCTGGGCTGTTCTCCCGCGAAGAGCCGCTATACGCTCAGTTCGGTCTCGGCACCTTCACCCCGAACCCTTTCCTTCCCGGCACGGATACCCTGCTCGCCGAGCGGTTCCAAACCAGCCAGTTCGCCGGACGCATGAACTTCGCTCCCAACCTGATGACCGCCTTCCACTGGCACGGTTTCCATTTCGTCCCGCGCTTCGGCATTCAGGAGACGTACTACTCGGAAAGCCAGCAACCGAACCCGAGTGCCAGCGCGCTTTTCTCGCAGCCGATCTATCAAGTGGTTGGCACAGAGCTGGTGCGCAGCTCGCGAGCGGCCTCGCTCGATGTCGTATTCCCTTCGTTTGCTCGCGTTTTCAACAAGAAAACCATCTTTGGCGATAAGCTGAAGCACGTCATCGAGCCGCGGGTGACCTATAAATACGTCACCGGCATCGGCCAGGATTTCAATCGTTACATCCGTTTCGATGACACCGACCTGATCGCCAATACCAACGAACTGGATCTTTCCCTAACCAACCACATCTACGCCAAAAGGCGCAACAACATCGACGAGATCTTCACCTGGGAACTATCCCAGGCGCGCTATTTCGATCCCACCTTCGGCGGCGCGCTGGTTCCCGGGCAGCGCAATGTCTTCCTGGCCGCCCAGGAATTGAGTCCCTACGCTTTTCTTCTCTATCCGCGCGTGGAATCGCCCGTCGATTCGATGATTCGCGCCAGCCCGCTGAACCGCATGAGCTTCGAGTGGCGCGCCGACTATGACCCGCTCTACAGGCGGCTCACTAACAGCACGGTAGCGGTAGACTACCGGTGGTCCAAGTATTTCGTCTCCTTTGGCGACAACCTAGTGCACACCAATCCGCTCCTCTCGCGGCCGGAAAACCAGATTCATGCCCGCGCCGGATTGGGCGATATCACTCGCCGCGGCTTCAATTTTGGCGCGGACACTATCTACGACATCCGCAATCACGCACTCGACTACCTGACTGTGCAGGCAACTTACAACACCAACTGCTGCGGCCTGAGCCTGCAGTATCGCGTGTCCGACATCGCGGGAATTGTGTTCACCCAATACCGCGTCGCTTTCTCGGTGGCGAACCTCGGCAGTTTCGGCACGCTGCGTAAGCAGGACCGGATTTTCTAGCTGCGGCGGGACGCTCCCTTACGGTCGCGGCTCCGATATGGGCGATTTCGGATCATGGCACGGAATTTAGTTGTCGCTCGGTTTTTCGGCTTTATCGATTACCAGCACGTCGACCGGCGCTTTGGTGGATTCCAGCTTCAGGCCGAGTTGCTGCTGGAAGGCGGTGAAGAGGTCGGGCGGCGCATCAGCGTCGTTGGCCGGGGGCGGGGGCGCCGCGCCGGGGCCGAGGGCGGCAAGCACGGCCCGTTGCGAGGCATCGGGGGTGTACTGCAGCGTGAAATCGTAGCGCGTCTCGCCCAGCCCGGTTTGGTCGACTACCGGCTGCTCGATGAGGCTCGCCTGCATTACGTGGGCGAGTTCCGCCATGGTGGCATTGCGCACCATCAAGCGTCCCGGCGGCAAGCCAAAGCCGGGGAGGTTGAGAGGGCTTTGGCTTTTGGTCAGCTTCGGTCCGCCTTTCGCAGTGGTGATGGCGTAGACCGGAAGCTCCTTCTGCTCGCGGTGGAAGGCGAGTTGAAAACGATCGGCGAGCAGCTTCTGAACCATTACCTTCAACTGAGTTGGGTTGGGCATACCGGGCGTATCGGGCTTGGCGGTGATATCGAATTTTTCAGTTTCGAGCCACGCAGGTCCTTTGGTGATCTGGCGGGGATGAACGTCGTAAGCGAACTTGATCAGGTCGCTGAGAGACGTGCTGGTGGTATTCAGCATTCCGCTGCGGTTCACTAGAAGCGAGAAGCCTCTTCCGGGCTTAGCCGGTTTTATGGTGGAGACTTCAAAGCCGGGCTTGGCATCGGGAGCCATGAGCTTGGGTGGAGGCGGGGGTTCCGGGATGGCCCACTCGGTCTGCGGGGTGGCGCGCACCAGATTGAGAGGTAGCGGCATGCCTAGACCTTGATCCCACGTCCCGGTGATGGTGTTTCCGTCTGCGCTTAGTTTTCCTTCGTAGTTGCCGTTGACCTGGATGATTTTTATTTTGACGGCCGATCCATCTTGCGTGATCGAACTGGCGTTAATGGGCTGGCCACCGGCCTGGTCAATGCTGTACATCACAGCTTTCAGTTTGTCGTCTTCGAGCGAAGTCTTGAAAACGATGCGCAGTTCCTGGGGACCGACCTTCAACGTGCCTTGCCAGGTCCCGGTGATGTTTTGAGCGTGCAGCGCGCTGGGGAGCAGCGCGGCGCCTAGAGATACGACAGCGGCTAGCAGGAGCTTGTTCATTGGGTCTTCCTTTATTGCACAATCACAATCGGCGCCTGCCAGAACGCGGCTTTGTGCGAGGCAGGGTTGAGGACGGTCACCTGGCAAGTATACGGGCCGACGGACAGTTTTTCCAGCGGCAAGCTGAACTTCAGCGGTATGGTTTTGAGGCGATTGCTCAAGGCTTCCGAAACCTGAATCGGCGCAGTTTCGAACGCCTTGGTCTGGTTGCGGTAAAAAGTGACAAATGCGACGAGCGGCTCAACGGCTTCCACACCCTGTTCGTACGCCTGCAAATAGACGAATAAATCGCGGCCTTTGCGGAACACGCGCGTAACGCTGGGAATGAGCCGCTGGCCTTCCTGATCGAGCGGATTGACGGATTCGGTCTGGCCTTTGTCTTTGGCGGCGGTAAAGATGGCTTCCTTCAGACCGGCGCGCTGGCTGCCGAGAACGACGGAACTGATCGCTACGCGCTTCTCTTCTTTATTCAGGTTGGGAATGACGAACGATGTGTCGAAAGTGCCGATGCGGCCGGTTTCATCGTCGCGCGCCAGGAATTTCAGCTTGTATTTGCCGGGAAGCAGAGTGAAACCGGTGCTGTATTCGATGGGGCTGGTGGCCAGCTCGGCGGCGGTGGAATCGCTCAGCTTGATATTCACTTTGTCGCGGACGTTCGAAACCGTGGTGCCGAATTCGTCTTTGATTTCGCCGATGAAATCGAGCAAGGTGCGCTCGGCGCCGCCTTTTTTGGCCAGCGCCAGCTCACTGCCCGGAATCTTGACGATCAGCGGGACGAAATATTCGGCGCGGTTCAACTGGAAATAATCGAGCTCTAGGGCGATGGTGAGTTCCGTGATCGGGTCGGGCAGCATGAGCGCGTCTTCAAGCTGGCGCTCCTTTTCGGCCACGCTGAATTTGCCAAACACCTTGCCGGCGAAGTAGCCCTGGCGGTAATCGAGGCTCGCGGTCTCGCGATTCAACGTGATTTTGACGCGGCGGAATTTTCCATTCAAGGCGGCATTGGTGGTGTAGTAGCCGATCACGTAATAGCTGGAGAAGGCCTGCTGGGCTTGCACCATGCCGCGCGTAAGGTCGTTGTAATCGAGCAGGGCTTTGCCGCCGGTATCCTGAGCCAGCGCCCAGAGAGTATCCTGCGATCGCTGGAAATTGGAATTGAACGCCAGCGCCGAAGCTCCGCTGTACATGGCGATTCCGCCGGGCGAACCGCGGGTGGCATCTCCCAGGGGGGCCTGCGCCACCAGACCGCGCGCATCGATAGCCCAGAGCTGCACGCCGGCGCGGATGGCCGCATTGATGGTGGCGTGGAGTTGCGCCTGGTTATCCACACCGTTCAGACGCAGGCCGCTCGCGAAATATAGCAGCGCTTTTTTCTCGTTGAGCTGACCTAGCATGTGAGCGGCGGTTTGCAGGGCGGACAACTGGCGGTCGGTATTGAAGATGTTGAATTCGGAATCGTCCTGGCCGAAAGCGGCTCCGGTATCGGCGGCGCTGGAGTCGTTGGTGGTGTCGGCGTTTTCGTCCTCGCCTACGATCAGGGTTCCGATGATGCTCAGGAGGCGATCGCGATCGTCGGTGAAATCCTGCAGGACCTTCACGGCTCCGCCTTGGTATTCCATCAGGGCCACAAGATCGGCGGAGGTCATTTGGGTGGTGATGAACTTTTTTGCCGAATCGAAGGCCCGCAGTTGATCGGCGATGGGCATGGCGCTGAGATCGAAATAGATGGCCAGCAAGCGCTTGTCGCGGTAGCGGATATCGCCGGGCTTTTCCGGCGTGATTTGCGAATCGGGCAGCTTGGGAAGCGGCGCGACATTCGTATCCGGGGCGGGTCCACGGGAAGGCAGAGGAGCGGTGGGCAGTTTCTGGTATTCGAAGAATTTGATGGTTTGTGGCGCGCCATCTTCGGTGACGGTGAAGTCCTCGGCTTTGAGGCCTTCTATGGGGTTGCCGCTTTTATCTTTGATGCTGACGGTTTCGACGACTAACTGTGTATTGGCCTGGAAGGTGGCGCCGGAAGAGGGAGTGGCGGCGTTTTGGCCCACGGTTTGTCCAAGGAGTAGGGAGGCGGGCGCAAGGAGCCAGGAGCAAGGAGCCAGGAGCAAGGAGAGGATTCGTAGTCGCATGTTAGAACCTCAAGCGTACATTGGCTCGCATGCTGCGCATGGCGTCGGCGGCATTGGGCAAGCCGAACTGGGCATTGTTGAAGGTTGTGTTCCAGCTTGGGAACGTAACGTGATTGAGCGGGTTGATGGAATCGAAGCGGACGTCGAGATTGAAGCGATCGTTTACGCGGAAGGTGCGGCCCATGGAGGCGTTCCAGGAGAATTGCGCCGGGCCAGTAATGGAGTTTCGTCCGGCATTGCCCCATTGGCCGGAAGGTGGGGCTGCGTAGGCTGCCGGGTTCAGGGACAACCCTGGAGCGGCGGCGTAGAGCGGCGCGCCGGTGTATTCGGGGCGCTCGGTGCCGGTGATCCCGGTGCCATTGATGGCGGTGTAGTAGACGGGCGTGAGCGGTAATCCGGACCCGGCGGTGAGATTGCTGAGAAACGTCCACTCCTTGAAGAGGGCACCACGCCAGCCGCCCAGCAGCGTACCGCCGCCGAGTCCCATGCCGGTGGTGTATTGCAGAATGAAGTTGACCAGATGCCGTTGATCGAAGTTGGAGAGGCCGCGCTCGGCTGAAAGGTCCAGCCAGTTTTGCGCGATCGCCGGCGCGCTCTGTGTGGCGGAGGCGCTGGCTGGCGACGCTATGTTGGACCCGCCGCCTTGTCCCGATCCCGGCGTGGCGCCACCGCCCGCGGGAGCGCTGGGCATCACTCCCTGATTGCGGCCGCCTAGAGTGGAATCGTCTATAGCTTTGGCGTAGGTGTAGTCCAACTCCGCCGTGAAGCCGTTGTGGAGGCGGCGGCGCAATTGAAGCGTTCCGGATTCGCGTGTGGAATTGCCGTTCGAAGTGAGGTAGACAAAGCCCGTAGGGCAGGTGGGGCAAGGGTTCGCCGCGCCCGCCGGATACGTGTTCGGCAGAAATTCCTGCATGCCGCGCGTGCCTTTAATTCCCATGTAAGTCGCGATGAGCACCAGCGAGCCGGGCAGGTCGCGCTGCACCGAGACGTTCCAGATTTGCGCGTACCCGATGCGGAAATTGGGATCGACCGCAAAGGTGTTGGTGGTGATGTTGGGGGAGGCGAGAAAGCCGTTGGCGAGCGTGAGCGGGTCGGCCGGGCTGTTCTGCACGCTCAGACTTTTCGAAAACGGCGATTGCTGCGCCATTTGCGAGGCGATGGGGAAATAGACCGAAGTGTTGTAGTAGACGCCATAGCCGCTGCGCACCACCAGCGAAGAAGCGGGCAGGGGACGCCAGGAAAGGGCGATGCGGGGCTCGATGGCGCGCGTATCCGGATTCATTAGCGAACCGGGATAATGTTGGCCGGTGAGAGAGCCGGTGGGATCGGTAGCCAGGACGGGAGTTTCGGCGGTGAAACCGGGAGCGATATCCAGATTCACCAGGCGGCCGTACTTTTCGGTGATGGGCGACCAGTATTCCCAGCGGACGCCGGCATTCAGTGTAAGGACAGGAGAGACGCGCCAATCATCCTGGATGTAGGCATCGTAGTTCGAAGCGCGGAAATATTTGTCGGCGTTGCCGAAGGCGATGGAGCTGGTATCGGGAATGCCGAGGAGGAAGCCGGCGAAATCGTCTCCGGCCGCCGCACCGGTGAATCCGAAAGTTCCGCGCGGATCCTGCTGCGAAAGCAGATTGAATTCCTGCCGGCGGAAATCGCCGCCGAACGAGAAGTTGTGACGGCCGTGGTTCCAGAGGCCACTGAAGGAGACGCCGCTGGTCTGATCGCGCGTGTATGACGGCACGCCATCGGTAAGGGGCTGGATGCCACTCGCGAATTCCAGATTCGGCGGCCCCCAATAGGTGGGCGCTTGATTGGCGCCCGTGATTCCGGCATCGCCGGCGATGTTCTGGCGATTTTCAAAAAACGGCGTAGTGCGCGCGGCGCTGCGCGTAAACTGCACCCCGAATGTGCCGAACAAGCGATTGGTGAAGCGATGACGCCAGTTCGCCGTGGCGTTCAGGCCGAGCGTGCTGCCGGTATCGAGGAAATTGAAGATGCTCGGCGTATCGTTGCGCGTGCTTTGCAGGGCAAAGATGCCGAAAAGCTGGTTGGCCGGATTGATGATTTCGGTGACACGCGATTGCAGCGCGTCCTGATGGGTGGTGGTGGTGAGCGGCGCCTGATAGTTGTAGCCGCCGCCGCCCGTGAAATTGGGAAGCGGATAAAGCGCGAGCATGGCGCGCGCCTGTGGGCTGATGAAGCTGGAAGGAATGATGTTTCCGGCGAAGGGCTGGCCGGTAGTGGGGTCGAATATGGTAACCGGTTTGCCGGCGTTGAGCACCTGGGAGAAATCGCCCTCACGCTCGGCGGCGGTGGGCATGAGCGCCGGTTGCGCAGTCTCGGTGCGGTTGCGCGTCCACTGGTAGTTCAAAAAGATGTTGGGAGTGTGGAGGCCGTTGTGCAGCAAGTGAGGAATCTGCAACGGGCCGCCGAAGGAAGCCAGACCAGTGAACTGGTTAATGTTGGGGCGGAGAGTATTCTGGCCGGTGAGCGAATAGGGGCGGGCATCGAGCGCGGAATTGTTCAGCGTAAATCCGAGGTTGCCGTTGTAGAGCGAGCGGCCGCCGCGGCGGTTGTTGCCGAATGCGGCGTTGGTGGCGAAGGGCGAACTGGCGGCATTGTTGGCGGTGCCGTTGATGAGGAAACCATCGGTGGCGCGTTGGCTGAGATCGCTGTTAGACTGGGCGGCGTTTGCGTCGAGAGCCGGCGGCGGGGCCGTAGCGTTCACTTCGGCGCGCTGAAACGGCGTCTGCGTGTTGGTGGGACCGGTGGGGACCTTTTTCGGCTTGCGCGATTTCTGGTTGGCGTTGGTAGTGGTCTCGGCGGGAGTTGTGGCTGGGGCGGGCGTGTTCGCGGTGGGTGACTGCGTCACCGTGACGGCCTTCATTTCGCCTAAGGGCAGCATCTGCAGATCCCATTCGGCTGCGGGAGCTCCGGGCATCACGGCCACATCGCGATCGATGGCCGAGAACCCCACCATAGCCACGTGGAGTTTCCAGGCGCCATCGGGGAGATCGGAGAAGACATAGGCGCCCTGGGCATCGGTCACAGCCGTGAAGGTCTTGTCGCCTTGCGTGGCCGTGATGGTAGCGCCGGGGACGGGCAGACCGCCGAATTGCACCGTACCGCGATGTTCGGCGGCGGTAGAGCACAGGCAACAGAAGAGCAGGAGGACGGCGGCAAGATTTGCTCGATGGGTCAAGCTAATTCTCCGAAGGTTTTTGGACGTGGTCGATTTGACGGGCGCGACGATGCGACGATGATTTTCAATATTTTTTCGTTTTATTTGCGACATTCCCCCATTTGCGGGTAGATCGAGACGCTCCTGGTGCTTTGACGTGGCGTGAAACTGGCGGTTGGCAGGCGAAGCGCCTGCCCCGCTGACAGCGCGGCCATATGGTAAGTTTCCGATGTCATTATCCCGGAGGGGCGAAGCGAATCCGGGACCGGCAGTGCTCGGGGTAATCTACAACTCTTGGAATGAAAAGGCTTAGTAATTTTCCGGGAGAAGCGATTTGTTTGTGACCGGCCGCTAGTCATCGCTAATTGTCCGAAGGTTTTTCCGCATGATCGATGACTAGTATTTCGACCGGGGCTTTTTGGGATTCGAGGCGCAAGCCGAGTTGTTCGGGAAGCGCGGTGAAGAGGGAGGGAGCGTTGGGGTCGGGCGGCGGGGGCGGCGGCACTCCTGGCGGGAGAGGACCAGGGGCGACCTGAGGGGAATCGGGCGTCCACTTTAGTTCGAAGTTATATAAGCCGGTGAGGCCGGTTTTATCGATAACCGGGCGGCCGGCGGGACCGGAGAGCGAGGCCGCGAGCTGCGGCATTCCGACGCCCTGGCCGCTCAGCAGTCCGGGCGCGCCTCGCATCATTCTCCTGCCGTCGCTGGATTCCTGAAATTTAGACCCATTTTTCGCGACGACCAGGGCGTAGACTGGCAGCTCTTTGGTTTCGCGATGGATCACTAGTTGGAAACGATCCGCGAGGAGATTTCTTAGCCGCTCGCGAACTTGCTGATTCGTGCCGGGACGATCCGGCCGTGCGCGGATGTCGAAGCGATCGGACCCGGTCCACGGCGGGCCGCCGGGCACCTGGTACGGTTTGACGTCGTAAGCCTCGAAAACCAGCCTCTTTAAAGTTACGGCAGTTGCCCGGAACCCGCCGCCCGGTAAGAAATCCGTGAGGCCAGGAGTGCCCGGCGCGCTCGGTTTGATGGAAGCGACATCGAACGTGAGCGGAGCGGGTTGGGAAAAGAGGCACGCGGCGAAGAGGAAGAGGCAG